>DBBA01000198.1 GCA_002291955.1 Rhodobacteraceae bacterium UBA996
TCCGCTACCTGGCCGTCACGCAGGCCCTGAAGACCCTGTTCCAGCCCGACCGCCTCGGCCCCCCCGCCTTCGGCCGGTTCCTCTACGAACGCTGGCGCGACGGGCACCAGCCCCGCATCAACCGCTATCCCCTGACCATGCGGCACCCGATGCTGTGGGAGCAGTCGATCCACCACTTCGACCTGATGCGCTACGTCTACGCCTCGGAACCCGTGGCGATCAGCGCCCGCACCTGGAACCCGCCGTGGTCGATGTATGCCCACGACGCCAACGTCTCGGCCCTCATCACCTTCGCCAATGGCGTGGAAGTCACCTACCAGGGCACCTGGGCCGCCAACCGCAACCGGCTGGACTTCAACTGGCGCACCGACTGCGCCCGCGGCATCGCCACGCAAGCCGACATGTTCGGCGCCCTCTCCTTCGCGCTCCGCGACGACCCCCACGACACCCCTGTGGACCTGCCCCCGCACACCCCCTGGATCAGCGACGCGACCGCGCTTTTCGCCCGCTTCCAGGACCACATGATCGACGGCGCCCCCCTCGACTGTTCCGGCGCCGATCACCTCCAATCGCTCCGCATGGTCGAGGCGGTCTCCCGCGCCGCGGCCACAGGCCAGACAACAACACTCGCCGTCCCGAAGGCTGCGGAGCCGGGTCGGCACACCCTAACGCCCCTAGTCCAGACAGAGAGAAGGATCACCGGATGAGACCGATCACGTCCCTCCTGTGGGCCGGGACGGCAAGCCTCGCGCTTGTCGCCGCCGCCCACGCCCAGCCTGCGGAAGACACCATCGTCGTGGGTCTGTCCGCCGACATCACGACCTTCGAACCCGCCAACATCTCCTCGCGCGACAACGCCAACATCGCGCGGCACATCTTCGGCACACTCTACACCATCGCGGGCGACGGCACCGTGACGCCGGATCTCGCCGAGAACCTGGAAGTCTCGGAAGACGGGCTGAAGTACGTCTACACCCTGCGCGAAGGCCTGACCTGCCACGATGGCGAGGCGCTGACGGCGGAAGACGCGGCCTATACCTTCAATCGCGCCAAGGACCCGGCGAACGCCTTCACCGGCAACACCCCGGGCTTCGTGTTCTCCTCGATCGGGTTCGAAAGCGCAGCCGCGCTGGATGACCGCCGCGTGGAGATCACCATCGCGCGCAAGAACCCCATCGCCTTCGGCCTGATCGCCGAGGTCTAAATCCACTGCGAGGACAGCTACGAAAAGCTGACCCTGGACGAGGCCGCGGCGAACCCCGTGGGCTCGGGCCCCTACCGGCTGGCGTCCTGGACGCGCGGATCGGAAGTCGTGCTGGAAAAGGTCGAGAACCCCAACAGCCCGGCCAACATGCAGCGCATCGTCTAGCGCATCATCCCCGAAGCCTCGACCCGTTCCGCGGAACTGATCGCCGGCAACGTGGACATCATTACCAACGTCGCCCCCGACCAGATCGACGCGGTGAACGCATCCGGCAACGCCGCGGTGCAGGCCGTGCAGGGCACGCGCCGGATGTACGTCGGCTTCAACCTGTCCGACCCGTTCAAGGCGATGCCGGGCGGCGAGGCGATCCAGAACCCCGACGTGCGCCGCGCGCTGCAATACGCCGTGGACGTGCCCGCCATCTGCTCGCAGCTCCTGAACTTCGAATGCGTGCGCGCCACGGGCATCGTGAACCCGCCCAACGCGAACCAGTCGCTGACGCCGTATCCCTATGATCCGGCCAAGGCGGAAGAGCTTCTGGATGCCGCGGGCTATCCCCGCGACGCCAACGGCGTGCGCTTCGCGATCAAGTTCCAGGCCGGTCAGGGCCGCTACCTGAACGACCGCAACGTGGTCCTCGCCATCGCCCAGTACCTGGAAGACGTGGGTCTGGACGTGGAAGTCGAGCTGATGGAATGGGCGTCGGTCTATGTGCCGCTCATCCGCCAGCGCAATGTCGGCCCGCTGTTCTTCCTCGGCTCGGGCGGGGCGCCGTGGTCGCCGCTCTATGACATGACCGACCTCGCACGGCCGGATTCCGGCACCAACTACACCCACTGGAACGACCCGCGCTGGTTCGACCGCTGGGCCGACATCTCGGCCACCGACGACCCGGCCGAGCAGCGCAAGATCATCGACGAGATGCTGCAGGTCTTCTACGACGACGGCCCCTGGCTGCACCTCTACTTCCAGCCGGACTTCTACGGCGTGTCGAACCGGGTCGATTTCGTCGCCCGGCCCGACGAGAAGGTCTACCTCTTCAACACCGGCCTGAAGTGATCCGTCACACCTGACACCGCCGGGGCACGGGGATCCCCCGTGCCCCGCACCTTCCCGGGGGCAGCCTGCATGTGGACCTACATCGCCAGACGGCTGATGCAGAGCGTCGTCGTGATCTTCGGGGTCACGGTGATCAGCTTCGTCGCGCTCCAGATCTGCGGCGACCCGACGTACCTCTACGTCTCGGAACGCGCGACCGAGGAAGAGATCGAGATGGTCCGTAGCGCGCTGGGCTTCGACCGGCCGCTGCACATCCAGTACCTGACCTACATCGGCAACGTGTTCCAGGGCGACTTCGGCCAGTCTCTCAGCTACCGCCAGCCCGCCATCGACATCGTGCTGGGCGCGCTTCCCGCCACCATCGAACTGACGCTGTTCGCCATGCTGGTGGCCATCGGCCTGGCCATTCCCCTTGGCGTCTTCGCCGCGCTCTACCGCGGCACGCCGGTGGACGGCGGCATCATGACGGTCGCCATGTTCGGCCAGTCGGTGCCCGCGTTCTGGCTCGGCATCATGATGATCCTGTTCTTCGGGCTCTACCTGCGCTAGTTCCCGATCTCGGGCCACGTCCCCTTCCTGTCGCCGCTGCTGGCGGGCGACCTTGCCACCGCGTTCACCAACCTGCCGCAGACGCTCTACTACCTCGTCATGCCGGGCGTGGCGGTCGCGTTCTATTCGCTGTCG
>DBBA01000197.1 GCA_002291955.1 Rhodobacteraceae bacterium UBA996
ATGCGCGCGACGACGTCCTGCCCCCGCGCAACCCCGCGCGCACCGGCCTGATGACCGCGGCGCCCGACTGGTCGGAAGACGAGAACGGCGGCCTCAATCCGCGCGATTACGTCTCCTCGCTCGCCCGCGGCCTCGAGGTGCTGCGCGCCTTCAACCGGACGCGCCGCAAGATGACCCTGTCCGAAGTCGCGGCCGAGACCGGCAACACCCGCGCAGGCGCCCGCCGCATCCTGCTGACGCTGGTGCATGAAGGCTACGCAGTCGCCGACGGCAAGCTCTTTGACCTGACGCCGCAGGTGCTGGAACTGGGGTTCTCGGTCCTGTCGTCCAAGGGCGCGTGGGACATCGCCCGCCCCTTCATCGACCACCTGTCCGAATCCCTGCGCGAATCCGTCTCGGCCGCCGTGCTCGACAAGTTCGACGTGGTCTATGTGACGGGTGCGCAGTACCACCGGGTGATCTCGGTCGGCATCACCGTGGGGGCGCGCTTCCCGGCGCATTGCACCGCCAACGGCCGCGTGCTGCTGGCGGCGCAACCCGACGAGATGTGGCCGGGCATGATCCAGAACATCCCCCTCACCCGGATGACCGACCGCACCGTGACCGACCGGGCCGAGTTCCGCCGCGTGCTGGAACAGGTCCGCGCGCAGGGCTGGTCGCTGGTGGACCAGGAGATGGAGACGGGCCTGATGTCGATCTCGGTGCCGCTGCGCAATGCCGCGGGCGGGCTGGTCGGCGCGATCAACGTGGGCGTGCCCACCGTGCGGATGACGCCGCAGGACATGGTGGACTACGTCCTGCCCCGCCTGCAGGACACCGCCGAGAACATCCGCGCCGCCCTGAAGCGCTAGGGACCGCGCCTCTAGAACCGCAGGCCCTGCGTGTCGATGGTGACCTGCGCCGCCGGCACGCCGAACGTGTCCTGCAGGTACTTCGCCCCGGCGTCCCGGGCGGACCGTTCCAGCCGGTCCCGGTCCGCGCCCGGCGGCATCTGGCCGGCCGCGCCGGGCACCAGGGCCGCCATGATCCCCACGATCGCGAACTGGTCAAAGGCCGCCTGCCTGTCGGCCAGGGGGGCCTCGCGGAACGCGGCCGAGGCGTCCAGCCGGGCGCGCAGGTCGCGCACGAGGGGGCCAAAGGCCCGGTCGTCGAACGGGGTGCCGTGGAAGGCGCTGTAGCTGCCCGCGACGAACACGGCCGCCGCCACGGCATAGTCGTCGGGGTCCTGCCCCAGTTGCCCGACCAGCGGATCGTAGCCCGCCAGAAGTTGCCGGAACAGGTCCGCGGCCCCGGCCCGCGCGTCGGCCGGATAGGCCGCGGCGAGCGTCTCGGGCGCCTGCGACCGGGCGACCGGGGTGCGGGCGATGACGGTTCCTCCGTCCGTTTCGGCGTCTGTCGCGCCCGCCGTGTCGCCCGCCGTGTCGCCCGGGGCAGCACTGTCGCCCGTGTCGATGGTCGAGGCCACGATCTGGCTGGACAGCAGGAAGCCCGTGTTCGCCATCGGGATCGACATGTCGATGGCCCCCCAGCCCTGCGCGGTCAGTGGCACGGGGGCAAGGCCCAGCCACAGGACGGCGAGGACGGCCGCAAGGCGGGACGGGCGAGGCATGGCGGTGCTTCCGTCGGGGATGAAGGGACCAAGGGACGGCCTCAGGGTCGGGCCAGGTGCCGCAGGCGTCAAGCACAGCCGGGCACCCGGCCCGACCCCTGCGCGGAAGGCCGCGCAAAGCCGCGCCGTCCGCCCGGTCGCACCTGCCCGCGCCGGGACCGGCCAGCTGTCGGGGGCATGGGCGTTCGGGGGCCACAGCTTTCGGGGAGCAGAGAGGTCCCCGCCTGCGCGGGGACGCCTGGGCACGGGTTTGTGCACATGTGCACAAATGGTCAAGTCCCTGGGATCGTTGGGAAAGGGGCGTGCACGTTCATCTTTTGGCAGCAAAGTCGAACAAGGTGCGCCGGGGGCGGGCGTTGCGGATGGGAACAGGCAAGAAATCACCGACCCTGTGGCGCTACTCGTGGAATCTCGCGGCCATGAAGCCATCAGCAAGCAGCCGCCAGGGCGACACCTCGAACGGATCGAGTCCGACGTTCCGATAGTACCCGGCGGAGTCATCCACCCACGCAGAGAGTTCCGCAAGGAAATCTGGAACTTCGCGGTTCTCCCACGTCGTGCCATGGGCGATTGCGTCCTCGACAAAGGCCCGCAGGAAAACATCGAACGTTTCGCGTGACCGGACGTCCTGAACAATTGCTTCCGATACCAGTCGTATCCTCCTGGACCTGCATGGACTTTCGTACATGCCTGCTGGGCAAGTCCCGTCAGCCCCCATCGGGACAGGCGCGAAAACCCTTGGAATAGATGCGCAACATGCTTGCCGTCGAGTTCATCTCGATCTCGAAGCACACAAGGCCGTCAGTAACCAATGCAGATTGGTTCCACTTGTCCCGTAAGCGAGCGAGGCCTGCGGTGGCTTCGCAAGACTGCGCTCTCAGGATCGACTCCGGCGCGATGACACCGAAATTCATCGCGGCTTCCAGCAGCAGGCAGTCGAAGAAGGTCAGGGTGTCCAGACGGCCATCCGGCCACCGCACCTGCAGACGGACCTCGTCAACGTGCCCGGGGACCCTACGGTCCACCACGAGGCCCAGCAATTCGGCGTCGTGCCAGGGCAAGTCGTTGAACGCCGAGCAAACCGGACTCCCTGGCATCCTCTGGCCCCCGCCCCCTACCCCGCGAACCGCGCCGGGGAGTACGGCGCAGGGTCGTGTTCCGTCCCCTGCCCACCCGTCAGCACGCCCGCCGCCATCCGCGCGACCAGCGGCCCCAGCGTATAGCCCGCATCCCCCGGCACGGCCATCACCACGCGGGGATGGCCCGGCACGCGCCCGATGATGCTGGCGCCGTCGGTCGTGGTGTTCATCCCCGCCCAGGTGCGGATGACCCGCAAGGACCCGATCCCGGGCACCAGCCGCGCGGCCAGCGCGACGTTGCCGAGGAAGCTTTCCGCGCGCACCGCGGGCGGCGTGGACGGCCCGCGCCCCAGCGCCGGCCAGCCGCCACCGATGACGATCTGCCCCGCCCCCAGCTGCTTCAGCGTGATCGAGCGTTCCGCGTGCTGCACCAGGTGCCCGATCAGGGGCCGGGCGGCCTCGGTGATGTTCATGTGCAGGGGTTCGGCCCGCGTGGGCAGCGGCAGGCCCAGGGGCGCGGTCAGCCCGCCCGCGCCCCAGGCGGCGGCGATCACGGCCTCGGTCCCGTCGTGCCGGGCGGCGCCGTGGGCGGTCACATGGGTGGCGTGGACCTCGACCCCAGCGATCCGGTCGCGGCGGATCTCCACCCCCAGCGCCAGCGCCCGGTCGCGGATGCGGGCGTTGGCCAGAAGGGGGTTCATCTTGCCCTCGTCGCGGCACAGCTCGGCCCCGGTGATCTGCGGTCCGAGCCAGGGCGCGATCCGGTCAAGGGCTGCGCGATCCAGCATCTCGACCCGCAGACCGCGCGCCTCCTCGCGCCGCGCCTTGGCGGTCAGGAACGCCATCTGGTCGGCGCCCTCGGCAAGCATCAGCCCGCCGTTGGTGACGAGTTCAAAGGCGCCGACCTCGGCCTCCAGCCGGGCCCATTCGCGGGCGGCGGCGGCGTACAGCGGCAGGGCCGCTTCCAGCCGCGGCACCTGGTCGGGGTACATGCGGATGAACCGGCTCTGCATCTGCACATGCAGGCTGCCAGCGTTGGCCCAGGTGCCCGCGTTCTGGCCTGCGTCCACCACGGCCACGCGCGCGCCGCCTTCGGCGAGCCGGATCGCGGCCATCAGGCCGGTGATCCCGCCGCCGATCACCAGCACGTCAGGGCGCATCTGGTTCGGCCTTCAGCGCCGCCTCGGCCGCCATGATGACGGCGATCGGCACCGGCTTGATCGGCACCCGGGGGGCAAAGAACGACCGGTCGGTGAGGGCATTTCCCTCCACCAGCCGTGCCGCGACCGGACCGCAGTAGCGGCCCTGGCAGCGGCCCATGCCGACGCGGGTTGCCCGCTTGAGTGTCCCGGCGTGGCCCGGTCCCTCGGCCATCCCGGCACGGATCTGGCCCGCCGTGATCTCCTCGCACCGGCAGATGAGCGTGTCGTCGGGGACATCGGGGAGGCGCGGCGCGATGTCGTGCAGCGCCCACAGGTGGCGCTGGAACCGCCGGTGGCGGGCCCATTCCCGGCGGTCGGCGAAGCTGTCGTAGCCGTCACCGTGCCCGGCATGGGCGGCGGCGGCGCGGCCCGCGATCCGCCCCTCGGCCATGGCCGCGGGGGCGCCGCCCAGCCCCGCGCAGTCGCCCGCGGCATAGACACCGGGGATGGTCGTCGCACAATCCTGATCCCGCCGACAACGCAGGTTCCCCGCGCCCGCATCATAGTCCATGGCGCAGCCAAGCAGGCGCAGCACCTCGTTCTGCGGCTCGAACCCTGCGTTCATGCAGACCGCATCGACCGTAGCCTGCCGCCCATCGGTGAGCGTGACCCGCAGCGCCTCGCCCTCCCGGTCGATCCGCGCCAGGCGCGCGCCATGCACCACCGGCACGCCCCGCGCCCTCAGGCCCTGCCGCATGGCAAGGCCCTGAAGCGTCAGCCGGGGACCGGCCAGCGCCAGCCCCAGCGCCGCGAGGGGC
>DBBA01000025.1 GCA_002291955.1 Rhodobacteraceae bacterium UBA996
GCGTTCGTCGAGCTCGCCCGTTCGCGGGGGATCGCGCTGGTCCTGGACGAGACCTATCGCGATTTCGATTCGCGCCCCGGTGCCCCGCATGACCTGTTCGCGGATCCCCACTGGGACGACACTCTGATCCACCTCTATTCCTTTTCCAAGGCGTTCCGGCTGACCGGGCACCGGGTGGGGGCGATGCTGGCGGCGCCCGCGTTCCTGGCGCAGGTGGAGAAGTACCTCGACACCGTCACGATCTGCCCGAACGGGATCGGGCAACGGGCGGCGCTGTGGGGTCTGCGCAACCTGGGCCCGTGGGTGGCAAGCGAGCGGGCCGAGATCCTGGACCGGCGCGCGGCGATGGCCGGGGCGGTGGCGGGACTGCCGGGGTGGCGCCTGCGGGGGTGCGGCGCGTATTTCGCCTGGATCGAGCATCCGTACGACCTGACCGCGCCCGCGCTGGCCCGGCGGCTGGTGGCCGAGGCGGGGGTGCTGATGTTGCCCGGACCCATGTTCCGCCCCGCGACCGGCGAGGGATCGGGTGGCGCGCGCGAGTTGCGCATCGCCTTTGCCAATGTGGACCGGGCGGGGATCGGCGAACTTGCCAGGCGGCTGGCGGGCTGGCGGCCCTGAGCGCCTGCGCGGCGGCCGTGCTATCGCCTTGTCGTGCCGGGGCAACGCCGGTATTCAGCCGCGACGCGGGTGAACGGGAGGCAGGCGGATGGCACGGGCGAAGGGTCAGGCGGGCAAGGCGGTCGTCTGGGTTCTGCTGGGCCTTCTGATCCTGGGCCTGGCCGGGTTCGGCGCGACCAGCTTCTCGGGCAGCCTGCGGGCGGTGGGCGAGGTGGGAGATACCGAGATCACCGTCAACGCCTATGCCCGGGCCGTGCAGCAGGACCTGCGCACCGTGCAGGAACAGACCGGCCAGGCGCTGACCTTTGCCCAGGCGCAGGCGCTGGGGCTGGACCGGGCGGTGCTGCAACGGCTGGTCTCCACCGCCGCGATGGACAACGAGGCCGCGCGGATCGGCCTGTCGGCGGGTGATGCGGCGATCCGCGACCGCATCCTGGATATGCCGGCGTTCCGCGGGATCGATGGCAGCTTCGACCGCGAGGCCTATGAATTCGCGCTGCAGAACGCGCGCCTGAGCGTGACCGAGTTCGAGACCGACGTGCGGCGCGAGGTGGCGCGGAGGCTGTTGCAGGGCGGGGTCGCGGGCGCCGTGACCATGCCCCCGGCGGGCGTGGACCCGGTGCTGACCTGGCTGGCCGAGCAGCGCAGCTTCAGTTCCGCCACGATCACCGAGGCGCAGCTGCCCGAACCCCTGCCCGCGCCGACCGACGCCGAGTTGCGCGCGTTCCATCAGGCCGAGGCCGCGCGCTTCACCCTGCCCGAGGCGCGCACGATCACCTGGGCCGCGCTTCTGCCCGAGAACGTGATGGCGGATGTCTTCATCCCCGAGGATCGCCTGCGCGAGGCCTACGAGCGGCGCATCAGCGAATTCGTGCGGCCCGAGCGGCGGCTGGTGGAACGCCTGGTGTTCCCCTCGCAGGCCGAGGCGGAGGCGGCGCGGGCGCGGCTGGATGCGGGCGAGGCCGATTTCAACGCGCTGGTCGAGGGGCGCGGCCTGTCGCTTCTGGACGTGGACATGGGCGATGTGACCGCGGCCGAGATCGGGCGCGGCGGGGATGCGGTCTTTGCCCTGGCCGAGCCTGGCGTGGTCGGGCCGGTGGAATCGGACCTGGGGCCTGCGCTGTTCCGGGTGAACGCGATCCTGGCGCCCGTGGAGACCCCGTTCGAGGACGTGGCGCCGATGCTGCTCGAGGAAGCCAGCGCCGACGCGGCGCGGCGGCTGGTGGCCGACCGGCGCGAGGATCTGGACGATCTGCTGGCCGGGGGCGCGACGCTGGAGGAACTGGCCGAGACCGAGGGGCTGACACTGGGCGCGATGGACTGGCGCCCGGGCGATAGCGAGGGGATGGCGGCCTACGAGGCGTTCCGCACAGCTGCCGCGGCGGTGACGGCAGAGGATTTCCCCGAGCTGATGGAGCTCGAGGATGGCGGACTGTTCGCGCTGCGGCTGGACGGGACGGTGCCGCCCGCGCTGCAGCCCTTCGAGGAGGTCGAGGCGTCGGTGCGCGAGGCGTTCGTGGCCGACCGGCTGGCACGCGCGCTGCGCGCCGAGGCCGACCGGCTGGCGGGCCGCCTGTCCGAAGGGATGACAATGGCGGGCCTGGGGCTGACCGTGCGGCCCGGCGCCGCGGTGACGCGGGACGAACGGATGCCCGAACTGCCCGCCGGAGCCGTGGCGGCGGCGTTCGGGATGGACCTGGGCGAGGTGCGCGTGGTGGCCGATGACGCGGGCCAGGTAGCGATCCTGCGGCTGGATGCGATCCTGCCGCCCGACCGCACGGTGCCCGAGACGGCGCAACTGGCCGACGTGATCGGGCAGGAACTGTCGCGGTCCCTGGCCGAGGACGTGCTGACCGCGTTCGTCCGCGCACTGGAGGCGGAGGCGGGCATCCGCCTGGACCAGCAGGCGATCAATTCCGTGAACGCCCAGTTCAACTGATGACCGCGCTGTTTCCCGACTATGCCGCCTTCGAGGCGGCGCATGCGGCAGGCCGGTCGCAGGTCGTCTATGCGCGGCTGGCGGCCGACCTGGACACCGCCGTGTCCCTGATGCTGAAGCTGACCGGCGCGCGGGCCGACACGTTCCTCTTGGAAAGCGTGACCGGCGGCGAGGTGCGGGGGCGCTACTCGATCATCGGGATGAAGCCCGACCTGATCTGGGAATGTCGCGGGACGGCTGCGCGGGTGAACCGGATGGCGCGGTTCGATCCCGACGCCTGGGTGGCGGTGCCCGAGGCGCCGCTCGACAGTCTGCGCGGGCTGCTGGCCGAGTGCCGGATCGACCTGCCGGACGGGTTGCCTGCGGCCAGTGCGGGGCTGTTCGGCTATCTGGGCTACGACATGATCCGGCTGGTGGAAACGCGGCTGGGCCCGCCCAAGGCCGACCCCATCGGCGTGCCCGATGCGCGGCTGATGCGGCCGTCCGTCGTCGCCGTGCTGGACGGCGTGAAGGGCGAGGTCACGGTTGTCTCGCCCGCCTGGGCCGGGACGGGGCTGACGGCGCGCGCGGCCTATGCGCAGGCAGCCGAGCGGGTGATGGACGCGGTGCGCGATCTGGAACGCACACCTGCCGACATGGGCCGCGAGATGGGCGAGGCCGCGCCCCTGCCCCCGGCCGTGTCGAACTTTGCCCATGCCGACTATCTGGCGGCGGTGGAACGCGCCAAGGACTACATCCGCGCGGGCGACATCTTTCAGGTGGTGCCGAGCCAGCGCTGGCGCCAGCCGTTCCCGCTGCCGCCCTTTGCACTGTATCGGTCCTTGCGCCGCACCAACCCCTCGCCCTTCATGTTCTTCTTCGACATGGGCGGGTTCCAGATCGTCGGCGCATCGCCCGAGATCCTGGTGCGGGTGTTCGGCGGGCAGGTCACGATCCGGCCCATCGCGGGCACCCGCAAGCGCGGCACGACGCCCGAGGAGGACCGCGCGCTGGAGGCCGACCTGCTGGCCGACCCCAAGGAGCGGGCCGAGCACCTGATGCTGCTGGACCTTGGTCGCAACGACGTGGGCCGGGTGGCGCGGATCGGCACTGTGCGCCCGACCGAGCAGTTCACCGTGGAACGCTACAGCCACGTCATGCACATCGTGTCGAACGTGGTGGGCGAGTTGCGCGACGGCGAGGATGCGCTGTCGGCCCTGCTGGCGGGCCTGCCCGCGGGGACCGTGTCAGGCGCGCCAAAGGTCCGCGCGATGGAGATCATCGACGAGCTGGAGCCCGAGAAGCGCGGCATCTACGGCGGTGGCGTGGGCTATTTCAGCGCGGGCGGCGACATGGACATGTGCATCGCCTTGCGCACCGGCGTGCTCAAGGACGGGAACCTGTACATGCAGGCGGGCGGCGGGGTCGTCTTTGACAGCGACCCGGAGGCCGAGTTCCAGGAGACGGTGAACAAGGCCCGCGCCATCGCCCGTGCGGTCGAGGATGCGGGCCTGTTCGCGGGCCGCGGCAACCGCTGAGGGGCGCGGCGCAGCCTCCTATTCGGCGCGGTCCAGCGCGGCCGACAACGGGCCCATCGTGATGACGGCCTGCCGCGTTCCCAGTGCCCAGGCGGCCAGTTGGGCCAGCGTCGCGTCGGTCAGGGGGGCGGTCAGGATCGCCCGCCCCTCCTGCCCGGCGCGCAGCGCGCCGGCATCCAGTGCGCGGGACATCGCGCCCGGGTCGGCCGGGTCAAGCGCGCGCAGGACCAGCCCGTTCGGCACGCCTTCGCGCGCGGCGAGCTTCTGCCCGGCGTTGAATCCCTGGGACGCGGTCAGGAACCCGTGCCCGCTGCGCGCCAGCTCGGCCACGACCTGCGCCATCGCCTCGCGCCGGGATTGCAGCGCGCCGTCGGTGCCGTCCACCAGCGCCACGGTCTGGGGCAGCGCGGCGCGATAGACCTCGAGCGCGACGGCCACGTCCTGCGCGCTTGCCTCCTCGGGCAGGCGGACCAGCATCGCCGCCTCGGCCCCGGCGGCGCGGTACGCGGCCAGCGCCTGCGCCGCATCCGCGCGCGCGGGGTCGAGGGCGACGGTCAGCGGGAACGGGAACCCGGCCAGCCGCGACGGGTCCGGGCGCGGTCCGTCCGGCGTTTCGGTCAATACGATGGACAGGACCGGCCGCGCGTCGGGGTTGGCGAAGGCAATGGCGTGGTCATCGATGGCAACCCCGGTGGGCGCGGCGTCTGCCGCCGCATCCGGTGCCGTGTCGGGACCGGACCCGGTCGCCGGGGCGGGAACGCGCTGGCCAGGCATGACCGAGGCGCGCTGACCAGGCAGCGCATCTGCGGGGTCGGCGTCCGCTGTCGCCTGACCAGTTGCGTCGGGTGCGGCGTCAGGTGCGGCGGGTTCTGGCACCATCGGGTCGGACGGGACAGTCTCGGCCGTCACGGGCGGACGGTTGATGCGCACCTGGGGAGCGGGTTGTGGCGGGGTCGCGGCCTGCGCCACGGGGACATCCGGGGCCGGAGTGGCGGCGGGGTCCTGCGCGGCCGCCGTGTCGGGTGGCGTGTCGGGTGGCGTGACGGGTGCCGGGGCGGGGGCGGGCGCCGGG
>DBBA01000289.1:0-4793 GCA_002291955.1 Rhodobacteraceae bacterium UBA996
ACCATGTCCTGCACCTGCATCGCCTCGATCGGCAGGCCGGTCGCCGGGCTGTGCGGCACGCCGACGCGCGCGAACAGAAGCCGCAGGTAGTCGTAGATTTCCGTGACTGTCCCCACGGTGGACCGGGGGTTCTTCGACGTCGTCTTCTGTTCGATGCTGATGGCGGGCGACAGGCCGCTGATGTGGTCCACATCGGGCTTGCCCATCATGTCGAGGAACTGCCGCGCATAGGCCGACAGGCTTTCGACGTAGCGGCGCTGCCCCTCGGCATAGATCGTGTCGAAGGCGAGGGAGGACTTGCCCGACCCCGACAGGCCGGTGATCACCACCAGCTGGTTGCGGGGGATGTCCACGTCGATGTTCTTGAGGTTGTGCTCGCGCGCGCCGCGCACCTCGATATGGGTCTGTTCGGCCATCTCGTCCCCGCCCGCATCCAGAGGGGGCAAGATAGGGGGCGGCGCCCGAGTCTCCAACCGAAAAATGCGAACGAAGGATGAACGTCGCTATCGGACGGCGGTGCGTGCGCGGGCCAGTGCCTGTTGCGCGAGCAGGCCCGCGGCAAGGGCCCCGGCCGCGACCAGAAGCATGGCCGTGTACCCCCCGGCGCCGAGGACCGCCAGCAGCACGGGCGGGCCGAACGTGTTGCCGATGTTGCCGGTCTGGGCAAGGGCGCCGTTTGCCTGGGCGCGTTCGTCGGTCCCGCTGTTCAGTTCCGGAACCGCGGCAAAGCCCGCGCCCTGCACAAGGCCAAGCGTTGCCGCTAGGGCGAGGCACAGGACCGGGTCGCCCGGCAGCACCGCCAGCGCGACGGCCGTGGCCGCGGACCCGGCGAAGCCCAGCACCATGACGCGGACCGCGGTCATCCGGCCCAGAAGCCAGACGCCGAGCGTCAGCGACGCGGCGATGCTGACGAGCGGCATGCCCCCCACGACCGGTGCGCGCCAGTCCGGCGCGATGAAGGGCGGCAGCAGGGTCAGCAGGCTGACATAGGCAAAGGTATAGGACAGCCACGCGATGGACGGGGCGCTTTGCCAGGGCGAGCGGTAGATCGTGGCGTGGCGTTGCAGGACCACGCGCAGCGACAGCGGGTCGGCGGGGGGTGGCGGTTCGGCCCGGGGCAGCGTGGCGGTCAGGATCAGGGCGAAGGCGGCCATCCATCCGGCGTGGGCGACGAACAGCCCGGGCAGCCCTGTCCGGTCGGCCAGCGGCAGGCCGCCCCAGACGAGCACCGTGAAGGCCACGCCAAAGAACGTGCCCCAGAGCGTCAGCGTGACGGGCCGGTCGCGGGGGGCGGAGAGTTGCGCGATCAGCGTGGGGATGGCGACGACAAGGGCCAGGTGCGACAGCCCCTCGACCACCCGGGTCGCGAGGAACAGGGACAGCGCGGGCAGCGTGGCCTGCACCGCCGACAGCACCGCGCCCGCCCACAGGCCCCAGATCACCGCCCGGCGATAGGACACCCGTGCCACCACGATCCCCGCGGTCACGCCGAGGACGATGCCGACGACCCCCACCAGCGACAGCGCGAATCCCAGCCCCGCGCCCGCGTCCGGCCAGACCCCGGCGAGCCGGTCGAACACCACGCTGACCTTGCCGTACTGTGCCGCCGCCCCGAGCCCCGCGAGGTAGAGCAGGACGATGCGGGGCCAGTCCGTGTGGGGCGAAAGCGTCATGTCTCCGGCTGTAGCCCCGGGACCGGCGGGCGTCCATGCCTCACGCCCTTGTGCGGGACGAAGGGACGGGGTGCGCTATTGTCCGGCGCGCAAGGATGGAGGATGCGATGCCCCTGACCCGACGCGGACTGATCGCCCTGACGCTGATGCCTGTCACACTGGCCGCCCTGCCCGCCCGGGCGCACCACGGCTGGCGCTGGACGGCGGATGGCAATTTCGAGCTGACCGGCATGATCACGGCGGCATCCCTGGGCAACCCGCATGGCGTGCTGACGGTGACCGCGAACGGCGAGGCGTGGACGGTCGAGGTCGGCCAGCCCTGGCGGAACGAGCGCGCCGGGCTGACGGACGCGATGCTGGCGCCGGGGGGCGAGGTGACGGTGATCGGGCATCGCCACGCCGACCCCGCGGTGCTGGTCGTGAAGGCCGAGCGCGTGGTGATCGGGGGCGTGGAGCACAACCTGTATCCCGACCGCGCGTGATCGAGACGCTGGCAGCGCTGGAGGCGACCGCGGTCGCCCAGCACCTGAAGGCCGCACGCTGGACCTATCCGCTGGTGAATGCGGGCCATGTGCTGGGCGTGGCGCTGCTGGTCGGCGCGGTGCTGCCGATGGATGTGGCGGTGCTGCGCGGGCGGGGGGCGGCGGTGGTCGCGTGGCTGCGGCCCTGGGCGGTGGCGGGGCTGGTGCTGGCGGTGGGCACGGGGGGCCTGCTGTTCGCCACGCAGGCGGGGGATTACCTGGCCAGTCCGTGGTTCGCCGCGAAGATTGCCGTGCTGGCGCTGGCCGTGGTCAACGCGGCGCTGTTCCTGGTGCGCGGGCGGGGACGGACGGCGGTGCTTCTGTCGCTGGTACTCTGGCCCGCTGTGCTGGTCCTGGGCCGGATGATTGCCTACGGATAGGGCGGGCGGGTCCGTGGTGGCCTGTTCCGGCGGCGGGTGTCGCCTGCCATGCAACATCCGTGCGACGCTTTAACGACAAGATCATGACACTGATGTAACGTCGCGGGCATGGCCCTGCGTCTTGCCCTTGTCGCGCTGATCCTGTCCGCCGCCCCCGCGGCGGCGACGCCCCTGTGCGACATGGCCGCCGACCTGAACCGCTTCATCGCCACGGTGACCGACTATCCGGCGCGGGCGCCCTGCCCTGTGGTCACGCGCGGATGGCTGACCGCGGCGGGGGCGGATGTGCCGCGCAGCCAGGCGGGGGCGTTCTTTCCCGACACCGGCGCGATCGAGATTGCGGCCGACATCGACCTGACCGATCCGCTGGGGCAAAGCTACCTGCTGCACGAACTGGTGCATCACGCGCAGTACATGGCCGGGGTGCAGCACCGCGTGCGATGCGTGGCCGAACTCGAGCGCGAGGCCTATGCGGTGCAGGCGGCGTTCCTGCGGTCGCACGGCCTGGGGATCGAGGCCGTGATGGTCTCGTTTCTGGGCGACATGCACGGGTCCTGCACCCCGCGGGACAGCTAGCGGCGCCTCAGGCAGGCACCGCGAAGGCCGCCGCAAGGCGCAGCCCCGTGGCCGTGTCGCCGGTGGCGGTGGCCGTCATCGCGGCCATCTGTTCGGCGCTGTTGTTGCGGAACACGCCGTCACGGTCCAGCGACAGACGGGCCAGCGCCGGGACGCTGGCGGCATAGCGCGGGTCCGCCGCATAGATCGCCGCCGATGCCGCCCCGTCGAGCACGAGTTGCGAGGTCAGGATCGCGCCCTCGCCCGAGGCGGCGGCCTCGGCGCTGGTGAAGACCTCGAAATGGATATGCGGCCAGCGGCCCGGGTAGCAGCCGGGGAACACGGTGGTGAAGCGCACGGTGCCGGTGGCGTCGGTCTCGCCCAGACCGCGCAGGTAGTTGCGGTCCGCGATTTCGTACAGCGAGTAGCGGCCGCCCGCGTCGCACTGCCAGACATAGACCGCGGCGCCGGCCAGGGGCGTGCAGTCGGCCGCGCGGGTCAGCGTCATTTCCAGCGTGGTCGCCACGCCGTCAGCGGTGCCGGTCAGCCCGGCGAAGCTGGGGCGGATATCCTCGCGCAGCACATCCGCCTCGGCCAGCACGTTTGCCCGCCACAGACCGATGCGGTTGGTGCCGTTGGCGGGGAACGGACCGGTGGTTTCGCTTGCCGGCAGGGCGCAACCGGCGGCACTGGCGGAAGACGGCAGCAGCGCCGCCGCCGCCCCCAGCGCCAGCGCGCGCCGCCGGGACAACAGGCGCGGCAGGTCGAGGGCGAAGCCGCCATCGGGGGCGTGGTGGTCGGTCATGGGCGGTGCTCCTGTCGTTGGATCGGGTCACACGACGAACGCAGGCGCAGGCCGGTTCCGTCGCGCCCCTAGAAGTGGAGCGCGCGGCCGTAGGCGTCGAGCACGCTTTCGTGCATCATCTCGGACAGGGTCGGGTGCGGGAAGACGGTGTTCATCAGGTCTTCCTCGGTCGTCTCGAGCATGCGGCCGACGACGTAGCCCTGGATCAGTTCGGTGACCTCGGCGCCGACCATGTGCGCGCCCAGAAGCTCGCCCGTCTTGGCGTCGAAGATCGTCTTGACCATGCCTTCGGGTTCGCCGAGCGCGATGGCCTTGCCGTTGCCGATGAAGGGGAAGCGGCCCACCTTGATGTCATGGCCTGCGGCGCGGGCCTTCTCCTCGGTCAGGCCGACGCTGGCGACCTGCGGGTGGCAGTAGGTGCAGCCCGCGATGTGGTCGGGGCGCACGGTGTGGACGTGGTTCTTGCCCGCCACCAGTTCGGCGACCATGACGCCTTCGTGGCTGGCCTTGTGCGCGAGCCACGGCGCACCGGCGATGTCGCCGATGGCATAGATGCCGTCCACGTTGGTGCGGCAGTAGCGGTCCACCACGACGTGCGTGCGGTCCACCTTCACCCCGAGAGCTTCCAGCCCGAGGTTTTCGACGTTGCCGACGATGCCGACCGCGGAGATGACCGTGTCGAAGGTGCGGGTCTCGACCTTGCCGCCGATCTCGATATGGGCGGTCACGGTGCCCTGCCCGCGGTCGAGCTTCTTGACCGTCGCCTTTTCGAGGATCTGCATGCCCTGCTTGACGAACTGCTTCTTGGCAAAGGCGCTGATCTCGGCATCCTCGACCGGCAGGATGCGGTCCATCACCT
>DBBA01000289.1:5192-7371 GCA_002291955.1 Rhodobacteraceae bacterium UBA996
CCGATGACCAGCAGGTCCTTGGGCATGCGCTTGGGCACCAGCGCGTGGCGATAGGTCCAGACGAGGTCGCCGTCGGCTTCCAGCCCCGGCAGTTCGCGGGCGCGCGCGCCCGTGGCCAGCACGATGGCCGGGGCGGTCAGGTCCTGCACGCCGTCCTTGGTGGTGACGCGGACGGTGTTCTTTCCGGTCAGCGTCGCCTCGCCCATGATCGAGGTCACCTTGTTCTTCTTGAAGAGGTGGCCGATCCCGCCCGACAGTTGCTTCGCCACGCCGCGCGACCGCGCCACCACGGCGTCGAGGTCGTAGGAGATGCCGTCCGCCTTCAGCCCGAATTCCTTGGCCCGGTGCATCAGGTGAAACACCTCGGACGACCGCAGCATCGCCTTCGTCGGGATGCAGCCCCAGTTCAGGCAGATGCCGCCCAGGCTTTCGCGTTCGATGCAGACCACGTTCAGGCCAAGCTGGCGGCCCCGGATCGCGGCGACATAGCCGCCGGGGCCTGCGCCGATGACGATCATGTCGACGGATGTGGTGCTCATGCCGGTCCTCCCGCGCGCGGTTCGCGCCGATTGTTCAACGTTCAACCATTGGCCCGCGTCCTACACGATGCGGGCGCGCGGAACAATGACGCGGGGGCAAGGCCGCCCTGCCCTGCCGGCATGGCAGAGGGTCAGGCGGGGGCGCGCAGGGCGGCAACCGTGGCGCCATAGCCGCCCGCGGCCAGCCAGGCGACCTCCTCGGGGCTATCCGCCCGGCCGAGGGCTGCGTTGCGGAAGGGGAAGCGCCCGAAGCGGCGGATCACCTCGCGGTGCGCGCGGGCATGCAGCAGCGTGTCGTCGGCCCCGGGCAGGCGCATGTGGATCAGCCGCACGGCCCGGTCCTGGTCGGCCGGCATCTCGGAATGCTCGAACGGCAGGTAGAAGAACTGCCGCGCGGGCGGGTCGATCCGCAGGTCCCAGTCGCGGTGCACGGCCATCTTGGCCGCCGCCAGCGCCGCCGGATCCGTGGCGAAGGCGCGGGCGGTGCCGCGGAACATGTTGCGCGGAAACTGGTCGGTCAGGATGCAATAGGCGAGCACCCCGTTGGGATAGGTCAGCCACAGCGCCAGCCCCCCCTCGGAGGCGCGGGTCCACAGCCCCTCGAACCGGTCGCGCACCCGGGCGTCAAGGTCCGCGCCGCCCGCGTACCATCCCGCCTCGCCCACCTCGTCCAGCCAGAACGCCAGAACCTCCTGCACCGCGTCCCGCGCCGCCGCCTCGTGACCTGTCACTCCGTCCGCCCTTTCTGCCTGCCCGCCCAGTGTGACACGGAATGTGGGATCACGCAGCCTCGTTTCCATCCCCCCGGCGGCCTTCATAGACCTCGGCCGCCGTCTGCACGGCGACGGGCGAGGTCGAGGGAAGCACGGGTGCATAGGACGTGCCCGGTTCCTCGGACCACTTGCGGCGGCGGCGCATCATCCGCCAGCCGGCATAGGCCGAGAGGGCCGCCAGCAGGAGCCCCATGAACAGGAAGTAGCCCCGCGGGCCGAGCGCCTCCATCACCGGCCCGACGATCAGCGGTCCGAAGATCGCGCCCAGCCCGTTGATGAACAGCATTCCGCCGGATGCGGCGGCCATCTGGTCGCGGTCGAGGTAGTCGTTGGTATAGGCGAGCAGGAGCGAATAGAGCGGGTTGGTCAGCCCGCCGATCAGGAACGCCGCCGCCAGGGTGACGGCATAGACGTCGGCCAGAAGCGTGCCCATCAGCCCCGCCACGCCCCCCGCGGCCGCCACCGCCAGCACCAGCACGCGGCGGTCCATCCGGTCCGAGATCCAGCCGATGGGCAGTTGCAGCAGCACGCCGCCCACATAGAACGCCGACACGAAGACCGAGATCTGCGGCACGCTGAGCCCCGCCAGCGTGCCGTAGACGGCCGACATCCCGAACATGGCGGCGAACACGCCGCCGGTCAGGAACATCCCCACGCAGCCCAAGGGCGACACGCGGAACAGCTGCGGCAGGCTCATCGCGCGGGTGGTGGCAAAGGCGGGCGACGGGCTGACCGACAGGAGGATCGGCGCAAAGCTGATCGACACCAGGACCGAGGGCACGATGAACAGGATGAAGCCCGACGGATCACCCAGCGTCAGCAGGTACTGCGCGGCGATGATGCCGCCCATCTGCACGACCATGTAGA
>DBBA01000376.1 GCA_002291955.1 Rhodobacteraceae bacterium UBA996
ACAACGCAGGCCTCGTCGATCCGATCGCGCCGCTCGCCGACGCCGACCCCGCCGCCTGGGCACAGACCATCGCGGTCAACCTGACCGGCGTCTTCCACGGCATGCACACGGCCCTTCCGGCCATGCTGCGCCAGGGCGGCGGGACGATCCTGACCGTGTCCTCGGGCGCGGCCCACAACCCGGTCGAAGGCTGGTCCGCCTACTGCGCCTCCAAGGCCGGCGCGGCGATGCTCACCCGCATGGCCCACCACGAATACGGCCTGCGCGGCATCCGCGCCATCGGCCTGTCGCCGGGCACCGTCGCCACCGACATGCAGGCCGCCATCAGGGCCTCCGGCATCAACCCGGTCTCGCGGCTGGACTGGTCGGTGCACATCCCCGCCGACTGGCCCGCCCGCGCGCTGGTCTGGCTCGCCGGCCCCGACGGCGCCGACTTCGCCGGTCAGGAGGTCTCGCTCCGCGACGAGGGGCTGCGCCGCCGCATCGGCCTGATCCCGTGATCCGCACGGCCCGCGACGGGCGCCTGCTGACCGTCACGCTGGACCGCGCGGACAAGGCCAACGCCCTGACCGCCGCCATGCTGGCCGCCATCGCCGATGCGGTGGCCGGCGCGGGGGACGCGCAGGTCCTGATCCTGACCGCCGAAGGCACGGTGTTCAGCGCGGGCGCCGACCTGACCGAGGTCCGGGACAAGGGGCTGGCCACCTCGCCCCTCTGGACCCGCGCCGCCGACGCCATCGCGGCCTTCCCCGGCCTGTCCATCGCCGCCCTGAACGGCACGCTTGCGGGCGGCGCCTTTGCCCTGGCGCTCGCCTGCGACCTGCGCCTCGCGGTGCCCGGCGCCACCTTCTTCTACCCGGTGATGCGGCTGGGCCGCCGGCCCCAGCCACAGGACCCCGCGCGACTGGCCGCCCTGATCGGCCCCGCCCGCGCGAAGCTGATCCTGATGGGCGGCGCGCGGCTGACCGCCGACCAGGCGCTGGCCTTCGGCCTGATCGACGCGGTCGCGCCGGGGTCGGAACTGATCCCCTTCGCCCGCGCGCTGGCCCAGGACGCGCTGGCCGCCGACCCGGCCCATGTGACGGCGATCAAGCGGATGGTGCCGGGCTAGACACGCCCCGACGCGCCACCGAGCAACCCTCACCGCAAGTGCCACGTCGCCCCGGACCTGATCCGGGGCCTCGACGGATGGGGCGCACCCGACGGTTCGGGGTCCCGGGTCAGGCCCGGGACACCCGGGCACCCCTCAGGCGCGCGTGAAGTCCATGGTCCAGTTGGTCTCCCACGTCGCCCCACCATCGACCGACATCGCCTGCTCCCAGCGGGGCGTATCGGTGTCGGTCCGCAGCCACAGGAACCGGACCTTCACCGGAACACCCCCGATCACCTCGTCGGCCAGGAACGTCCCGACCCCCGCCGCGAACCGGCCGACCACCGGCACATCCAGCCGATGCGGATCCGCCGTCGACAGCCACCAGATCGCCCAGGTCCCCGCATCGGGATCGAACGACCGGATCGCGATGGCGCGGTATGTGCCCGCCGGGAAATGCAGCACATTGTCCTCGATGTTGCCCGACCCGCCCAGCACCGGCCGCGTCTCGGACGTGCCGGGGAACGCCTCCCAGTCGGTGCAGCCGACCAGCCGCTCGCGCAGGCGCCGGTGCTGCACCCGCCACGCCCCGAACTCGAAGTCGAAATCCCCGCGGGAATGGGTCATGGCCCCTGCGCTCCGTGCACACCTGCGCCGCACTCTTCCGGGACGACCCCGGCATGGCAAGCCCGACCCTACCGCCGCGCCTTCCGCGCGCCCGGCCGTGCCCCCGGCACCACCGACTGGAACCCCGGCGGGCGCTTCGCCACCCAGGCGATGAACCGCGCAAGCCGCGGATGCGCCCGCAGCGCCTCGACCGTGGCATGGCTGCGCGCCAGCTCCGCCTCGGTCAGCGTCGCGTGGATCTCCTTGTGGCAGATGTGGTGCAAGAGCACGACCGGCCCGCCCTTCCCGCCCTTCAGCTTCGGCACCAGATGGTGGCGACTGGCCGACACGCCGGGGGGGATCGGCCGCCCGCACAGGGCACAGACCGGATCGCCGCCGCCGTCGTTCTCGTCCGCGCTGTCCGCCACCGCCTTGCTCCCGCCTGCCCCGCATGGTGAAGCATGGCGCCATGACCGCCGACGGCAAGCCCGACCCCCTCGACGCGCTGGTGATCGGCGCAGGTCCCGCCGGCCTGATGGCCGCGGAAACCCTCGCCCGCGCCGGGCGCCGGGTGACGGTGCTGGACGCCAAGCCGTCGCCGGGGCGCAAGTTCCTGATGGCGGGCAAGTCGGGCCTGAACCTGACCAAGGACGAACCCGCCGCCACCTTCGCCGCCGCCTATGGCGCGGTGCCCGGGCCGCTTGCACCGATGCTCGCGGCGTTCGGCCCCGTGGCCGCGATGGACTGGGCGCGCGACCTGGGCCAGCCGGTGTTCACCGGGTCCACCGGCCGGGTGTTCCCCGTGGCGATGAAGGCCTCGCCCCTTCTGCGCGCCTGGCTCGCGCGGCTCGACGGGCTGGGCGTTACCTTGCGCACCCGCTGGCGCTGGACCGGCTGGCTGGGCGACGCGCTGGCCTTCGACACGCCCGAGGGTCCCCGCACCCTGGCCCCCCGCGTCACCGTGCTCGCGCTCGGCGGTGGCAGCTGGGCGCGGCTCGGGTCCGA
>DBBA01000147.1:0-156 GCA_002291955.1 Rhodobacteraceae bacterium UBA996
CGCGCGCGGCCTCGGCCAGTTCACGCGACAGCCGCGCGGATTCCGCCGCGCCGGGCTTCGAGAAGCGGGCGAGCAGCAGATAGGCCACCGGCGTGAGGTAGAGCGTGAACAGCGTGGCCAGGCCAAGCCCGCCGACGATCACCCAGCCCAGCGCCT
>DBBA01000147.1:482-3697 GCA_002291955.1 Rhodobacteraceae bacterium UBA996
ACGATCACCCAGCCCAGCGCCTCGCGCGCTTCGGCCCCGGCGCCGAAGCTGTAGATCAGGGGCACCCCGCCCAGGACCGTGGACAGCATCGTCATCATCACCGGGCGCAGCCGGACGGTGGACGCCCGCAGGATCGCGTCGCGGACCGATGCGCCCTCGTCCCGCAGCTGGTTGGCGAATTCGACGATCAGGATGCCGTTCTTGGCCATTATGCCGACCAGAAGCACCAGCCCGATCTGCGAATAGACGTTCAGGCTGACCCCCGCCGCCAGCATCGCGAGCACCGCGCAGGCGATGCCGAAGGGCACGGTCGCCATGATGATCAGGGCCGACACGAAGCTTTCGAACTGTGCCGCCAGCACCAGCAGGACCACGACCAGCGCAAAGCCGAACACGATGGCCAGCCCGCTGTTGGTGTCGTTCAGCGTCGCAGCCTCGGCCAGCGGGATGATGCGGCTTTCCTCGGGCAGCAGGTCGGCGGCAAGTCGCTGCACCTCGGCCAGGGCCTGGCCCAGGGGCAGGTTGGGCGTCAGCGTGGCGGTCAGGTCCACGGCGCGCAACTGTTCCTCGCGCCCCAGGCTTGGGGCGACGGCGCGTTCCTCGAGCGTGACGAAGGTCGAGATCGGGATCATCTGCCCGCCTCCCGACGCACCATTGCCGGCCCGCACGAACACGCGTTCCAGATCGCCGGGGTCGTTCACCGGGTCGGCGGTGGAGACAAGGTAGATGTCGAAGCTGCGATCCTCGACGAACACCGTGCCGACGGTGCGCCCGTCAAGCACCGCCTGCAGCGCCTCGCCCAGGCCGTCGATGGCCACGCCGAGGTCGGTCGCGCGTTCGCGGTCCACCGACACCGACAGCTGCGGCTGCGTCGTCTCGTAGCCCAGCGTCACGCGGCCGAAGCGGGGATCGTCCTGCATCCGTTCCACCAGCGCCTGCGCGTCGGCGGCGATGCGGTCATAGTCCGATCCGGTGATCGCGACCCGCAGGCCCTGCCCCGCGCCCCGGATGCCCAGCGAGTTCGGCGAGATGGCAAAGCCCTGGATGCCGACGATGCCGCGCAGGCCGCCGTTGATCTGGCCGACGATGTCCTGCTGGGACCGTTCCCGTTCGCCCCAGGGGGCCAGCGTCATCACCATGAAACCGCGGTTGTCGCCGCCGGTGCCCGCGATGGAGAAGACGTTCGTCACCTCGCCCGAGGCCACCAGGGGCGCCACGACATCCTCGATCTCGCGCAGCTTCTCGGCGGTGTATTCGATGGGCACGCCCTGCGGCGCGCGGACGGACAGAAGGGCCACGGCCCGGTCCTCGGGCGGGGTCAGTTCGGACTGGAGCCCGCCCGCGACGAACAGGGCGGTCGCCCCGAACAGGACCGATGCGGTGACCACGACCAGGGGCAGCGCCAGGGCCGCCCGAAGCGACGCGGCATAGGCCGCCGACAGCCAGCGCCCGACATGCGCGATGGGGTTCCACCGCGACGGGGGCCGCGGCGGACCCAGCAGGCGGCTGGCCATGGCGGGCACGACCGTCAGCGCGACGACCGACGACAGGACCACCGCGATGGCCAGCGTGAAGCCGAATTCGCGGAACAGCCCGCCCAGTTGCCCCGGCAGGAACGACAGGGGCACGAACACCGCGGCGAGCGTGGCGGATGTGGTGACGACCGCGAAGAACACCTGCTGCGTGCCCAGCACGGCGGCGGCACGCGGACCCATGCCTTCGCTGCGCCGGCGGACGATGTTTTCAAGCACCACGATGGCGTCGTCCACCACCAGCCCGGTGGCCAGCACCAGCGCCAGAAGCGTCAGGATGTTGACCGAGAACCCGGCCAGCCAGATCGCCGCGACGGTGCCGATCAGCGCCACGGGCAGCGTGACGGCCGGAATCAGCGTGGCGCGGATGTCCGTCAGGAACAGCCAGATGATCGCCACCACAAGCACGGTGGCGATCAGCAGCGTCGACACCACCTCGTCGATGGCGCCCCGCACGAAGGTCGCATCGTCCGACGTGACCGACAGCGTGACATCGGGCGGCAGAAGCGGGCGGATGTCCTGTACCGCGGCGCGCACCCCGTCGGAAATCGACAGCGTGTTCGACTGCGCCGCCCGCACGATGCCGAGGCCCAGGCCCGTCTGCCCGTTGGCGCGCAGGATCGATTCGCCCGGCGCGGGGCCGAGGAACACCTGCGCGACGTCGCCGACGACCACGCCGGGCGCGATGGGCAGGTCGAGGAACGCATCGGGCGTGCTGATCGTGGCTGTGGTGCGCACCGACAGGCTTTGCCCGCCGCCGGTCAGCCGACCCGACGGCGAATCGAAGTTCACGTTGCCCAGCGCGGACCGCAGGTCGGCCAGCGTCAGCCCGCGCGCGGCCAGCTGGGTCAGGTCCACGTCGATGCGGAACACCTCCTCGCGCGCGCCATAGAGCTGCACGTCGGCCACCCCGGGGACCGAGATCAGCCGATCCTCGACCACGTCGCTGACGAGCGTCGTCAACTCCTGCGCGGTGCGCGTGGGCGAGGTCAGCGCAAGGCGCATCACCGCCTGCCCGTCGCTGTCGGCCTTGACGATGCGCGGCGCCTCGGCCGCGTCGGGCAGGTCGTTCTGGATGCGGGCGACCGCATCGCGGATGTCGGACGCGGCGATGTCGAGGTTCGCGTCCTCGCCGAATTCGACCGTCACGCGGCTGGTGCCGAAGGATGAGGACGAGGAGATGGACTGCACGCCCGACACCCGGCCGGCGGCGCCTTCGATGACCGTCGTCACCTCGCGGTCGATGGTTTCCGGGCTGGCGCCCTGGAACTGGGTCGACACGGTGACGACCGGGCGGTCGACCTGGGGAAGCTCGCGCACCTCGACCCCGCGCAGGGCGGCGAGGCCCGCGATCACGATCAGGGCGTTGATGACGAAGGCCAGGATCGGGCGGCGAACATAGACGGCCGTGCCCGACCCTTCGATGCGGACATCGGCTGTGCTGTCGGGGCCGTCGGTCGCGGACATCGGTCAACCTCCCGTCGGACGCGGGCGGTCGGTGTGGAACACGGCGGGCGTGGGGGCGACTGGAGCGGCGGCGTCGTCCGCGGTGGTGCGCAGGGCGACATCGGACCCGGGACGCAGGCCCTGCGTGCCCTCGACCACCACCGGGTCGCCGGGGGCGAGGTCGCCCGCCACCAGCACGGCGGTCTCGTCGCGGCGCAGGATGCGCACCGGCACGCG
>DBBA01000147.1:4021-4308 GCA_002291955.1 Rhodobacteraceae bacterium UBA996
AGGATGCGCACCGGCACGCGCATGGCCTTGCCGTCGCGCACGGCCCAGACATAGGCCCCGCCCGACCCCCACTGGACCGCCCGCGGATCGACGGCCATGGCGGGGTCGCCCGCGAAGCCGATCTCGATCCGCAGGGCCATCCCGGGGCGCAGCCGGTCCTCGGGGTTCTCGACCTGCGCCTCGACCCGCAGGGTGCGGCTGGCCTCGTCCACGCGGCTGTCGAGCGCGCGCACCACCCCGTCCAGTTGCACGCCGGGCAGCGCGAGCGGCAGGGCGGTCACCGAATC
>DBBA01000147.1:4627-4907 GCA_002291955.1 Rhodobacteraceae bacterium UBA996
GCGGCAGGGCGGTCACCGAATCACCCGGCGACAGGCGCGGGGCGAAGCGTTCGGGTACGCGGAACTGCACCACCACCTCGGACCGGTCGTCGATCTGCATCAGCGTGGTGCCGGGGCCGACCTGGTCGCCCGGGGTGACCCCGATCAGGCCGACCCAGCCCGAGATCGGCGCCCCGATGGTACGGCGCGCGACCTGAAGCTCGGCGTCCTGCACGTCGAGTTCGGCCGTGCGCAGGGCGAGTTCCGCCTCGGCCCGCTGCACCGCCGTCGCGGCGGTGCC
>DBBA01000295.1:0-6307 GCA_002291955.1 Rhodobacteraceae bacterium UBA996
TTCAACTTCCAGGGCGGCATCCTGATGAACAACTCGTTCTTCGCCCTGTGGATCGCGCTGTCGCTCTATACCTCGGCCTTCATCGCGGAGATCGTGCGCGCGGGCATCCTGTCGGTGTCGCGCGGGCAGACCGAAGCCGCCTATGCGCTGGGCCTGCGGCCGAACCGCACCATGAGCCTGGTGATCCTGCCGCAGGCGCTGCGGGTCATCATCCCGCCGCTGATCAGCCAGTACCTGAACCTGACCAAGAACTCCTCGCTCGCCATCGCCATCGGCTACATGGACCTGGTGGCGACCCTTGGCGGGATCACCCTGAACCAGACCGGCCGGGGGCTGGAGGCGATCCTGCTGGTGATGCTGACCTATCTCATCATCAGCCTGATCATCTCGGGCGTGATGAACGCCTACAACCGCAGCGTCCAGCTGAAGGAGCGCTGACATGACCGACGTCAACGCAGGCAAGATCAGCTTCGTCCGCGACACGATGCTGCCACCGTCCGCCCCGCCCGTCAGCCAGGTGGGCGCGGTGCGCTGGGCGCGCGAGAACCTGTTCGCCGGGCCGGTGAACACATTCCTGACCGTGGTCTCGGTGGGATTCGTCGTGTGGCTGGTGTCGCACATGTGGCCGTGGTGGGCGCGGTCGGTGTGGAACGCCAACAGCCTGACCGAATGCCGCGAGATCATCCGCGCCGCCTATGGCCCGGACGCGACCGGCGCCTGCTGGGCGATGCTCAAGGAGCGCTGGCACCAGTTCCTGTTCGGCTTCTATCCGTCGGAACTGTACTGGCGGCCCGTGCTGACGTTTCTCCTGCTGATCGTCGCGGTCGCCCCGGTGCTGTTCGACAAGCTGCCGCGCCAGATGCTGCGCTTCAGCCTGCTGTTCCCGGCGCTGGGCTACTGGCTTCTGTGGGGCGGATCGGTGTGGGTGCCGGTCGTGGCCCTGGCGGGCTTCGCCATTGGCTATGCGGCCTACCGGATCATCAGCCCCGTCGGCGGCGGCATCCTGGGCGTGATTGCCGCGGCGGTGCTGCCGGTCGCGTGGTGGATCCTGCTGGCCGGGCCCGTCGCTGGTGCCCTGCAGTCGGCGATCCCGCTGGGGATCGAGTCCGTGTCGTCGCGCCAGTTCGGGGGGTTCGTCCTGGCCTTTACCATCGGCTTCACGGGGATCGCCTTCTCGTTGCCGCTTGGGGTGCTGCTGGCGCTGGGTCGGCAGTCGGACCTGTTCATCGTCAAGACGCTGTCGGTGGGCTTCATCGAGTTCATCCGCGGCGTGCCGCTGATCACGCTGCTGTTCACGGCGTCGCTGCTGCTGAACTACTTCCTGCCGCCGGGCACCGACTTCGACATCATCCTGCGCGTGCTCATCATGGTGACGCTGTTTGCCTCGGCCTACATCGCCGAGGTGATCCGCGGGGGCCTCGCCGCGCTGCCCAAGGGCCAGTACGAGGCGGCGGACGCGCTGGGGCTCGACTACTGGAAGGCGCAGCGGCTGATCATCATGCCGCAGGCGCTGAAGATCAGTATCCCGGGGATCGTGTCCACCTTCATCGGGCTGTTCAAGGACACCACGCTGGTCGTGTTCGTGGGCCTTCTGGACCCGCTCAAGGGCATCACGGATGCCGTGCGCGCCGACATCGACTGGAAGGGCATCTACTGGGAGCCCTACATCTTCGTCGGCGCCGTCTTCTTCGTCTTCTGCTTCGGCATGTCGCGGTACTCGATGTACCTCGAGCGCAAGCTGAAGACCGATCACCGCTAGGAGAACGTCATGTCCGAAGCCATCGCGCGCGAGGTCGACCGCAGCCAGATGCAGATCAGCGACGAGGTCGCGATCCAGATCACCCAGATGAACAAGTGGTACGGGTCGTTCCACGTCCTGCGCGACATCAACCTGACGGTCTATCGCGGCGAGCGGATCGTGATCTGCGGACCGTCGGGGTCGGGCAAGTCCACGCTGATCCGCTGCCTGAACCGGCTCGAGGAGCATCAGGCGGGCCAGATCGTGGTGGACGGGATCGAACTGACGTCGGACCTGAAGAACATCGACAAGATCCGGTCCGAAGTGGGCATGGTGTTCCAGCACTTCAACCTGTTCCCGCACCTGACGATCCTGGAGAACCTGACGCTGGCGCCGATCTGGGTGCGCAAGGTGCCGAAGAAGGACGCCGAGGAAACGGCGATGTACTTCCTGTCCAAGGTCAAGATCCCGGAACAGGCGCACAAGTACCCCGGCCAGCTGTCGGGCGGGCAGCAGCAGCGGGTCGCCATCGCGCGGTCCTTGTGCATGAAGCCGCGGATCATGCTGTTCGACGAGCCGACGTCGGCCCTTGACCCCGAGATGATCAAGGAAGTGCTCGACACCATGATCGAGCTGGCCGAGGAAGGCATGACCATGCTTTGCGTGACGCACGAGATGGGCTTTGCTCAGGCCGTGGCGAACCGGGTCATCTTCATGGACCAGGGTCAGATCGTGGAACAGAACGAACCGCGCGAGTTCTTCCGCAATCCGCAGTCGGACCGCACGAAGCTGTTCCTGAGCCAGATCCTGGGGCACTGAGGCGCCCCCGGGCGGCTACTCCAGTTCCCGGGGCGTGACGAAGGACACCAGCCTGCCGCAGCCCCAGTCGGCCTGTGCCCAGCTGGGCACGTCCAGGTCGATGATCGCGGTCGCGCCGGTCGGGTAGCGTTCGTAGGCCGCCAGCGCCGGGGCGCGTTCCAGGATCGCCCCGGCGAACAGCGAGATGCCGGGGTTGTGGCCCAGCATCATGACCGGGCCGGGGCCAGTGGCCGTGCGCAGCACTGCCAGCATGTCGGCGGGTTCGGCAAGATACAGCGCGTCGTCCCAGCGCGGCTGGGGCAGGGTCGCGCTGCGGGCCGACAGTTCGTCGGCCACGCGATCCCAGGTCTCGCGCGTGCGTTCCGAGGGCGACGACAGCACCGCTGCCGGGATCACCTCGCGCTTGCGCAGCCACTTGCCGATGGCGGTGGCAGATTTGCGGCCGCGCTTGTTCAGGGGGCGGGCGGCGTCGGGCATGGCCGGGTCGTCCCAGGACGACTTGGTGTGCCGCATCAGGATCAGCCGCAGGGCCATGCTATTTCTTCTTGCGCGGCTTCACGCGCGTCTTGGTGGACCGGATGATCGACCCCGCGCCGTGTTCGGTGAACAGTTCCAGCAGGGTCGCGTTGGGCAGGCGCCCGTCCAGGATCACCGCCGCGCGCACGCCTTCGACCACGGCCTTCACCGCGGTCTCGACCTTGGGGATCATTCCGCCGGAAATCGTGCCGTCGGCGATCATCTCGCGCACCTGGTCGGGCGACAGCTGGGTGACGATGTTGCCCGACTTGTCCTTGACGCCCGGCACGTCGGTGAGCAGGAGCAGCCGGTCGGCCTTGAGGGCGGCGGCGATGGCGCCTGCGGCGGTGTCGCCGTTGACGTTGAACGTCTCGTTCGGGTCCATGCCGGTGGCGACGGGGGCCACCACGGGGATGATGCCGGCGGCGAACAGGTCGCGCAGGACCTGCACGTTGGTCTCGACCGGGCGGCCGACGAAGCCCAGTGCCGGGTCGTCGGCCACGCAGACCATCAGGTCGTCGTCCTTGCCCGACAGGCCGACGGCGCGGCCGCCCTCGTCCATGATGGCCTGCACGATCCGCTTGTTGACGAGGCCGGTCAGGACCATCTCGACCACCTCGACGGTGGCTTTGTCGGTGACCCGCTTGCCGTTCACGAACTTCGATTCGATGCCGAGCTTCGCCAGCAGGTCGTTGATCATCGGGCCGCCGCCGTGGACGACCACGGGGTTCACGCCGACCTGCCGCATCAGGACGATGTCGCGGGCGAAGTCGGCCATCTCCTCGACCCCGCCCATGGCGTTGCCGCCGAACTTCACCACCACGATCGCGCCGGAATAGCGCTGGAGGTAGGGCAGCGCCTCGGCCAGCGTGCGGGCGGTGGCGATCCAGTCTCGGTTCATGTCCTGAGTCTTCATCGAGGGTGTCCGGTGGCCGGTGTTGCCCGCCTCTTAGGCCCGCAGCCCCGGTGCCACAAGCGGGCTCAGCCGATTCCCGCGATGACGCCGCGCAGGGTTTCGATGCCGTCGCCGGTGTGGGAGGACGTCAGCACCAGTTCGGGGAATGCCGCCGGGTGGCGGGCCAGGGCGCTGCGCACCTGGGCCAATGTCTCGTCCAGGGTGGCGGTGCTGATCTTGTCGGTCTTGGTCAGCACGGCCTGGAACGGCACGGCGGACCGGTCGAGGAGGTTCAGGATATCCTCGTCCACCTTCTTGACCCCGTGCCGCGCGTCGATCAGCACGAAGGCGCGGCGGAGCGTGGACCGCCCTGCCAGGTAGGCCCGCAGAAGCGCCTGCCACTTCGCCACCACGGCGACGGGCGCCTCGGCATAGCCGTAGCCCGGCAGGTCCACCATGTAGCGGGTATCACCGAGCGTGAAGTAGTTGATTTCCTGCGTCCGACCCGGCGTGTTGGATGCGCGGGCGAGCGTGCGGCGCCCGGTCAGCGCGTTGATGAGGCTGGATTTGCCCACGTTCGACCGGCCGGCAAAACAGACCTCGGGCCGGTCGCCGGGGGGCAGGCCGCCGACGGCGACCACGCCCTTCAGGAACTCGACCCGACCCGCGAACAGAAGGCGCCCGGCCTCCAGATCCTCGGGCGAGGGGTCGGACAGGGGGAAGGTCAGCGTGGTCATGGGGCGGTGACCGGATCGCCGGGGGCGATGGTGCCGCCGGTGATGACCCGGGCGAACAGGCCCAGGTCGGTGTGGCCATAGGTGCGGTCCAGTAGGCCCATGATGTCCACGTCCTCGCGCCCTGTGTCGGGGTCGGCGTGGGTGGCGCGGCAGCGGCCGATGTGGTCCTGCACCGCCAGGCGGACGGGGCCGATGGTGATCTCCTGCCCGATCCAGTCGCGTTCGGCCCAAGGCGGCAGACCATCGAACCACAGGTTGCCGCGGAAGCGGTGGACCGAGAGGTCCTGCCCGATCTGGCTGCCGAGATGCGCGAGGGAGGACAGCGACAGGACCGACACGAGGGGTTCCGACCGGTCGGTCAGCGCCTGTCCGGGTACGCGGACGACCGCGGCCGGGTCGGGCCGGACGGAGGGCCACAGGGGCGCAACCCAGGTCAGCAGGGCCGCGCGGCCCGCATCAGAGGACAGGTCGGCATCGAGCGCGGGGCGGTCGGGGTGGGTGAAGCGGTAGCGGTCGGGCGCCAGCGTTTCCGCCTGCACCGCCATCAGCGCGGGCGAGCCCCAGCCGCGCACGAAGTTCAGCTTGGGCGCCCAGGCGGGGTTGCCCGCGTCGAACCGGGTGGCGGCATGGGTGACGGCCCAGGCGCGGTCGCCCGGCAGGGTCTGGCCGGGGGTCAGGGTGACGCGGTCCAGCACCTCCCACCCGATGGACTTTACCGGGTGGCGGACGATGCTGGACAGGCGACCTGCGGCCACCGGCCTATTTCCGCGGCTTGGTCGTGCCGCCCTTGGGCGGCGCCGAGGCATTGGCGGCGGGCGGCTTGGCCGGTGTCGCCGCAGGCGCGGTCTCGGCGGGCTTGCGCCGGAACGCCGCCCGGATGTTGCCGAACAGGTCGGGCGTGTGCCCGTGGCTTTTCATGATGATGTACTGCTGCGCGAAGGTGATCATGTTGTTCGCGATCCAGTAGATCACGAGGCCGGACGCGAAGCTGCCCAGCATGAACATGAAGATCCACGGCATCCAGGCGAAGATCATCTGCTGCGTCGGATCGGTCGGCGCGGGGTTCAGCTTCTGCTGCAGCCACATCGAGATGCCGAGCAGGATCGGCAGAAGCCCGATGAAGATCAGGTGCAGGACCGACCCCGTCGCGGGCGCGTCCCAGGGGAACACCCCGAACAGGTTGAACAGGGAGGACGGGTCGGGCGCCGACAGGTCGTTCAGCCAGCCGACAAAGGGCGCGTGCCGCAGTTCGATGGTGACGAAGATCACCTTGTAGAGCGAGAAGAAGATCGGGATCTGCAAGAGGATCGGCAGGCAGCCCGCGGCGGGGTTCACCTTCTTCTCCTTGTAGAGCTGCATCATCTCCTTCTGCAGCTTCTGCTTGTCCTCGCCCGCGCGCTCCTTGATCTTCTCCATCTCGGGCTGGAGTTCCTTCATCCGCGCCATGGCGACGTAGGACTTGTAGGCGAGCGGGAACAGGATCGCCTTGAGCACGAAGGTCAGGCCGATGATCGCCCAGCCCATGTTGCCGATCAGCGCGTTCAGCCAGTGCAGCACGGCGAAGATCGGCTTCGTGAGGAAGTAGAACCAGCCCCAGTCGAT
>DBBA01000295.1:6711-6930 GCA_002291955.1 Rhodobacteraceae bacterium UBA996
ATTCCTTGGCGCCCGCGAACAGGCGCGAGGTGACTTCGGCCGTTTCGCCGGGGGCGACGGTCAGGGTGGGGTGGCGCACCTCGGTCTGCATGATCTGCGCGCCGTCGGTGAACTTGGTCACCGCGGTGAAGGGGGTGCCCGGCGTGGGGATGAGGCTGGTCATCCAGTAGTGGTCGGTGAAGCCGGTCCAGCCGTTTTCCGTGACTTCGACCACCTCGG
>DBBA01000047.1 GCA_002291955.1 Rhodobacteraceae bacterium UBA996
CGGGCGCTTCCGGTTGCCCGCCGCTGGATCGAGACGGGGCGATCCGCGCATGCCGGCGCCATCGCGGCCTGCGGGGCCGATGCCACCTGCCGTGCTGCGGCCGACGCTGCGCGCACGGAGGAGTTGCGGGAACTCGCGGCCATTCTGGACCTTGATCCGGTCCGACGGGCGCAGGCGCAGCTCAACCGCATGGGGTGCGATGCGGGTTCCGTGGACGGGCAGCCCGGACCCCGGACGCGCCGGGCGCTCGAGGCGGCGTCCCGACATGCGGGGGCGGAGCTGGACTTTGCCGCCCTGTCCGATGCGGCGGCGGTGGATGCCCTGTTCGCCGCAGGACCGGGCAGTTGCTCGGTCCTGGCCGGGGGGCTGCGCGACCCGGACGTGCTGATGGGACCCTGGGACCTGCGGCTGCAATGCGCGGGCGCCCGTGCCCGGAGCGGCCGGATCGACGTGCGCCACGTCTCGGACGACGGCCAGCCCAACGGCCCCGCGGGGATTGCCCGCAAGTTCGGCTGGCACACGCTGGTGCCGGACGCCGATGGCGCGACGCTGACGATCCGCTGGGCCGATGAAGCGCCGACGGTGATCCGCCTGGTCCCGGGGGCGCGTCCGGACGACGTGCAGGCCACCGGACCCGAGGACGGCTGCACCACCACAGTCCGCCGTGGGTGATGGCATGACGCATCCGTCCGGACCTGCGGTTCCGTTCCAGGGCGCGCGCAGCGCCGTCATGCGGCTGGTCCTTGCCCTGATCCTGATGCTGGCGCCGATCCCCGCGCTGGCGGCCAAGTCGCTGGCGCTGGTCATCGGGAACGACAGTTATGTCGAGGTCCCGGTTCTGCAGAAGGCGCGGGCGGATGCGCAGGGCTATGCCGCGCATTTCCAGGCGCTGGGGTTCGAGGTGACGCTGGTGCTCGATGCGAGCGGCCGCGCGATGGACGAGGCGCTGGCGGGCTTCTACGACCGGATCGCGCCCGGCGACACGGTGGTGTTCGTGTTCTCGGGGCACGGGTGGAGCGACGGGCGGCAGAACTTCCTGCTGCCGACCGACATCCGCGCGCAGGGGTCGGAGACGCTGCTGGCGCGGGAAAGCGTAGCCTTGCGGAACGGCGTGAACGGCGTGGTGGACGAGATCGCGTTGCGCGGGCCCGGCCTGACGGTCGCGATCATCGATGCCTGCCGGAACAACCCGTTCCAGCCGCCCCCCGGTGCGCGGTCGGTGGGGCTGGCCCGCGGGCTGGCGCCGGAAGCGGCGCCGACGGGCACGTTCCTGGCGTTTTCCGCCGGGGCGGGGCAGACGGCGCTGGATCGGCTGGGGGATGACGACGGGGCGTCCTATTCGGTGTTCACCCGGCATTTCCTGGCGGAACTGGCCAAGCCGCAGGACCTGCAGGCGGCGTTCAAGGCGACCTAGGCCGAGGTGAACCGTCTGGCCGCGACCGTCGGCCACCCGCAGCGCCCGGCGTATTATGACGAGGTCGTGGGGCTTGCCTGCCTGTCGGGGTCCTGCGCGCGGGCGCCCGAGGGGACGGCGGCGCCCGAGCCGACCGCGGCCGCACCATCGCCGCAAGAGACCGCCGCCCTTGCCCTGCCGCAGCCGTTCCGGCTGGGCGCGGATACGGCGGCTCCGCAACCGGCCGCGCAAGCGACCCCGCAACCCGTTGCGCAGCCTGTGGCGCAGCCGTCCGCGCCACAGGCGCCCGCGCCCCAGCCCGTGGTGCAGGCGCAACCGCAGGTCCCCGCGCCCGATCCGGTCGCGCTGGCGGCGGCCACGCAGTCCGAGCTAACCCGGATCGGCTGCCACCCCGGCCCCGCCGACGGGCGCGACACCAATGCCACGCGCGCCGCCCTCGCCCGCTTTGCTGCCGGGTCAGGCCGGACCGTCGCGCTGCCCGCCTATGGCACGGCCGAGATGCTGGACCTGGCGCGGGCCGAGACGCGGGCGGTGTGCAGTGCGGCGCTGCTGCATGCGTTCCTGCCCGAGATGCTGACCGGCACCTGGGATTTCACGCTGGTCTGCGGGCCGGGCACGGTGGCGCCGGGCCTGACCGTGACCGGCCGCTTCACGTTGCAGCATGTCGGCGGCGGCAGCTTCAACGGGCAGGTGGTCAACTCGATCGGCGAGCGCGGGACGCTGCAGGTGCAGACCATCGACAGCGACCTGCATGTGAACACGACGTGGTCGGACGGGACCAATTCGGTGATGTCGATGTGGCCGCATGCCAGCGAGATGCGGCTGGACGGGATCGAGGAGAACGGCTGCGTGGTGGCGATGCTGCCCGCGGCGTTCTGAAGGGAGCCGCGGGGCCAGCGTCGGGCGTCAGGCCATCGCGGCGAGGCGGTCCAGCGCGGCGCGCAGTTTCGCGGCTTCCTCGGCCCGGGCGGCGGCGGCCTCGCGGGTTTCCTCCACTACCTCCTCGGGGGCACTTTCGGCGAACTTGGGGTTCGACAGGCGCCCGTTCAGCCCCGCGAGTTCCTTTTCAAGCTTTTCCAAGGCTTTGGCCAGCCGTCCCTGTTCGGCGGCCACGTCGATCACGCCTGCCAGCGGCAGGGCGAACAGCGCCCCTTCTGCCGGGATCGTGACCGCGCCCTTGGGCACCGATGCGGCATCGTCCAGCCGTTCGACCCGTGCGATCCGCTGGATCAGCGCCGCGTTGCGGTCCCAGGCGGCGCGGGCATCCGGCCCCGCCTCGATCCGCAACAGCGGCAGTTGCAGGCCCACCGGCACATGCATCTGCGCGCGGGCCGACCGGATCTCCTCGATCAGGCCGATGACCCAGGTCATCTCGCGGTCCGCCGCGGGATCCACCAGGTCCGCGCCCTGGGTCGGCCAGTCGGCGTGGACCAAGAGCTTCGCGCGGGTCGCGGTCTGGCCCCACAGGTCCTCGGTCACGAAGGGCATGAAGGGGTGCAGAAGGACCAGGCACTGGTCGAGCACCCAGGCCATGGTGGCCTGCGTTTCCGCGCGTGCGCCCGCATCGTCGCCGGACAGCAGGGGCTTGGCGAATTCGATGTACCAGTCGCAGACCCGGCCCCAGACAAAGGCGTAAAGCCCGTTCGCCGCGTCGTTGAAGCGGTAGGCGGTCAGTGCGCTATCCACCGCTTCCCGCGCGCGGCCCGTCTCGCCAATGATCCAGCGGTTGACGGTCTGCGTGGCCGCGGGGGGCGTGGCCGACGGGGTGCGCCCCTCGAACACGCCGTTCATCTCGGCAAAGCGGAAGGCGTTCCACAGCTTCGTGCCGAAGTTGCGGTAGCCCGCGATGCGGTCCTTGGACAGCTTCAGGTCGCGGCCCATGGCGGCCATGGACGCGAGCGTGAAGCGCACCGCATCCGCGCCGAAATCGTCGATCAGGTCGAGAGGGTCGAGCACGTTGCCAAGCGACTTCGACATCTTCTTGCCCTTCTCGTCGCGGACAAGGGCGTGGACATAGACATCGCGGAACGGCACCTGACCGACCACGGCCAGCTGCATCATCATCATCCGGGCGACCCAGAAGAAGATGATGTCGAACCCGGTGACGAGGACCGAGGTCGGGAAGTAGCGGCGCAGTTCCGGCGTGTCGTCCGGCCAGCCAAGCGTGCCGATCGGCCAGAGACCCGAGGAGAACCAGGTGTCCAGCACGTCGGGGTCGCGCCAGACGGGGTTAACCCCAAAGCTGTCGAGGAACCCATCCACTTCAGTTTCACTTGCGAGTATCGTGTAACCGTCGAGGTAAAGTAGGTCGAGCAGCTTCCGGGCCTCGGCTTCATTGTCGGCGCAGACTTGAATGAGCAGCCTGTCTTCGTTCAGGCGAACCGAACCGGGCAAGAGGTCAGCGGCCCGCCTAAAGTGATCGAGGCCTTCCTGCTCCGAAGGATAGAAGCCATACCACACCGGGATCTGATGCCCCCACCAGAGCTGGCGCGAGATGCACCAGGGCTCGATGTTTTCCAGCCAGTGGAAATACACCTTCTCGTGGCTCGCGGGCAGGATGCGGGTCCGGCCGTCGCGGACGGCGTCCAGCGCGGGGCCGACGATCCGGGCCGAATCCACGAACCACTGGTCGGTCAGCATCGGCTCGATCACGACCTTGGACCGGTCGCCGAAGGGCTGCATGATCTTCCTGGCTTCCACGAGCGGGACCATGGTGGGCGTATCGCCCACCCTACCCTCGGCGTCGTCCTGTAGGGTGGGCAATTTGCCCACCTTCCGCCCCAGTCGCGGGTCGTCGGGCGTGGTCATCACTGCCAGACCTTCGGCGGTGATATGGTCCACCACGCGCTTGCGCGCCTCGAACCGGTCAAGGCCCCGCAGGCCGTCGGGGACGAGGTTGATCGCGTCCACAGCATCATCAGAAAGAGAGATTTCCCCCCGTGCCACCGCGCCTGCGATGGCCGCAGCTTCCGCATACGGGGCGCCGTCCGTGCGCATCTGCGCCTTCGTATCCATCAGGCGGTAGCACGGGATGCCTGCGCGCTTGGCCACCGCATAGTCGTTGAAGTCATGCGCGCCGGTGATCTTGACCGCACCCGACCCGAAGGCGGGGTCAGGGTATTCGTCGGTGATGATCGGGATGAGGCGGCGGTGCTCCTTCGGCCCCACCGGGATTTCACACAGCTTGCCCACGATGGGCGCATAGCGCGCGTCGGACGGGTGGACGGCCACGGCGCCGTCGCCCAGCATCGTCTCGGGCCGCGTCGTGGCGATGCTGATGTAATCCCGCACCTCGCGCAGGGTGACGTTCCCCTCGGCGTCACGCTCGACGTATTCGTATGTCGCGCCACCCGCGAGCGGGTACTTGAAGTGCCACATGTGGCCATCGACCTCGGTGCTTTCCACCTCGAGGTCGGAAATTGCGCTCTCGAACGCCGGGTCCCAGTTCACCAGCCGCTTGCCGCGGTAGATCAGGCCCTTGTCATAGAGGTCGCAGAACACGCGGATGACGGCGTCGTGGAAGTTGCCTTCCTCGCCCGCCGGTGCCCCCGGGGCGCCCGACATGGTGAACGCTTCGCGCGACCAGTCGGCGGAGGCCCCCAGCCGTTCCAACTGCGCGCGGATGTTGCCGCGCGACTTGCGCTTCTGCTCCCACACCAGCGCGGTGAAGTCGTCGCGGGTGAAGTCGGTGCGGCGGCGGTTGGTCT
>DBBA01000308.1 GCA_002291955.1 Rhodobacteraceae bacterium UBA996
GCGAAATCCCAGGTCGATTCCATGTGCCGGAACGGGCCGTCCAGATAGGCCGTCTCGATCCGCTTCCGCGCGGGCCACAGGATCACACGGCTGCCGAACCGTTCGCGGAACACCTTGAACGAGATCACCAGATCCGCCTCCATCACCCGGGCGCCGTCGGGGCGGTCGGTCACCGACCGGATCCGCGCCGCGGCGTTCCAGGGCAGGAAGTCGGGATAGCGCGCCACATCGGCGACCAGCGCATACATCTGGTCGGCGGTATAGGGCAGCACCTTGGTCTCGGAATGGGTCGGCATCGGGGACCTGGGGACTTTCGGCTGGTGCAGGTTGCGCGTGATTTCGTAGTGTCGGCCGGGCAGCGCAAGGGCGCAACAGGGGACGCAATGCCACAGAGACCTTACGAAATCGACCCGATGATCTCGGCCAAGTCCATCGCTGCCCGGATCGAGGCGCTGGCGCGCGAGATCGAGGCGGCGTTCGCGGGCACCGACAAGCTGGTGGTGGTGGGGCTGTTGCGGGGGTCCTTCGTGTTCATCGCGGACCTGGTGCGCGAGATCGACCTGCCGGTCGAGGTCGATTTCCTGGAGGCGTCGAGCTACGGCAACGCGACCGAAAGCTCGCGCGAGGTGCGCATCCTGAAGGACCTGCGATCCCCCATCGAGGGGCGCGACGTGCTGGTGGTCGAGGACATCGTGGACACCGGGCACACGCTGTCGCATGTCATCACCCTGCTGCGGTCGCGCGGGCCCCGGCGGCTGGAGACCATCGCGCTTCTGGACAAGCCGTCGCGGCGCGAGGTGGATGTGGCCGCGACCTGGACCGGGTTCTCGATCCCCGACGAGTTCGTGGTGGGCTATGGCATCGACTACGCCCAGCGGAACCGCAACCTGCCCTTCATCGGCAAGGTGCGGTTCACCGGGCCCGACGCCTGAGCCGCCATGTCCCTGCGGCACCTGTGGCAGATGGCGCGCTGGGCGCGGAACCGGCCGTCCGAGGGACGGGTGAAGCTGGTGCTGGCGGTGATCGCGCTGTGTGCGGCGGTCGTGGCACTGGAATGGCTGGTGGGCTTTCCCGACGGGCTGGCGCCGCAGCGCCTGCCGCGCTGACCGGTCAGGCGACCCCGGCCAGACGCCCGGCCTCGGCGGCCAGCCGCGCGCCGATCCGGTCGGCCGCGCGACTGATGCGCGCCTCGCCCGCCAGGGCCGCGGGCATCGCCACCCAGATCGGAACGCCCGCCTCGGCGATCGTGTCGCCCAGGCGTTCCAGCCGCGGTTCGGCATCGCCCAGCACGCAGGGCAGCACCGCGTGCCCCATCCCTTCGACCGCCATCGCCCGCAGCGCGAGGAAGCTGTCCGACGCAGCCCCGCGGCCGGCAGGGGGCACGCGCTGCGCCAGCCATTCCGCCGCGCGCGACCGCGCCAGCGGCCCCGACATCCCGAGCCACGGCCCGTTGACGCCGGGGGCGGCATAGACCGCAAATCCCAGCCGCGCCACGGCCCGGCCGGTCAGCGACGGGGGCAGGTCGAGCGCCGGGCGCACGGTCATGTCGGCCTCGATCCGCGCGAAATCGAGGTGCCCGTTGGCCGAGATCAGCTCGATCCGCAGGGGATCGGCCCCGCGCGCGAGCCCCGCGGCGATGGGCGGCAGCACGACGTGGCAGAACGTGTCGGTCGAGGTGACACGCACCGGGCGTTGGGTCGCCGTGGCTGCCGGGTCCTGGCCGACCAGGTGCCGGGCGCGGGCCAGCGCCTCGGCGGCCTCGCGCAGGGCGACGACCGCGTCGGCCCGGTCCTCGCGCAGGGCATAGCCCTGGGGAGTCCGGCGGAACAGGCCCGCGCCCGCGCTGTCCTCGAACGCCGCAAGGCGGCGCAGGACGGTGGCGTGGTTCACGCCCAGCCGCCGTGCCGCGCCTGCGACCGATCCGGCCTCGACCACGGCCAGCGCGAAGCGCAGGTCGTCCCAGTTATCCCTCTGCACGGGCTGGCCCCCCCTCCGCAGATTTCGCGACTGGTGTTGTGCCGCATCGGGGCTAGCCTTGTCCTGCACGATTGCGTCATCGCCCCAGCCCCAACGCCCGGAGAGACCCATGCGCCACATCCGCCCGATCCTTGCCGCCCTTGCCGCCTGCGCCGTGGTGGCGCTGCCGGTCGCGGCCCAGCAAGACCCGATCCAGAACGCCATCGGCGCGCGCAAGGCGCACATGCAGCTGTATGCCCATAACCTGGGCGTGGTGGGCGGCATGGCGCAGGGCGCGATTGCGTTCGACGCGGCCGTGGCGACGCGGGCGGCGCAGAACCTGGAGCGGCTGGCGAACATCGACGAGACGTCCTACTGGATCGAGGGGTCGCTGGGGATCGAGGGGACGAAGGCGCTGCCCGTGATCCTGGAGACGCCGGACGATTTCCTGGCGAAGCAGGACGGCATGAAGACGGCTGCGGCGGCGCTGGTCGCGGCGGCGGGCACCGATCTGGCCGCGCTGCAGGGGGCGATGGGAGCCCTGGGCGGGGCCTGCGGGTCCTGCCACCAGGCCTATCGGTCGCGCTGACCGCACGCGGTTCACCCGCGTGACGTTTGTCCGTGGTAGGGGGCCGGTGCCGTGACCGGCCCCGTTGGCATTGCGAAAGGGACCGGGATGCTGGGCACGCTGATCCGCTGGGCCGTCGGGGCGGGGATCGCCGGGGGGGCGGCGTTCTGGGTGCTGACCGATCCGGTCACGGCGCCTGCCTCGGCGACCGAGGGGATCGTGGCCGACCCCGCGCGGGGCGAGGTCGTGTTCTGGGCGGGGGGATGCGCGTCGTGCCATGCGGCGCCCGAGGCCACGGGCGAGGCGAAGCTGGTCCTGGCCGGGGGGCGCGCCCTCGAGACACCGTTCGGCACCTTCCGGGCGCCCAACATCTCGGCCGACCCGGAGGCGGGAATCGGGGCCTGGACCGACCATCAGTTCCTGAACGCCATGCGCCACGGGGTCAGTCCGGAGGGCGCATTCTACTATCCGGCGTTCCCCTATACGTCCTATGCGAAGATGACGGTCGAGGATGTGGTGTCCTTGCGCGCGTTCCTGGCGACGCTGCCGGCCGATGCCACGCCGTCGCAGCCCCATGACCTGGCCCTGCCCTTTCGCCTGCGGCGCGGCGTGGGGCTGTGGAACCTGATGTACCTGAGCAGCACCTGGGCGGTGGATGCCCCCGACCTGACCGAGGTCGAGGCACAGGGCCGCTATCTGGCCGAGGCGCTGGGCCATTGTGGCGAGTGCCACACGCCCCGGGATGCCTTTGGCGGGCCGGTGGCGGCGCGGCATCTGGCGGGCGGTCCGAACCCGTCGGGCGAGGGCACGATCCCCGGGATCACGCCCGCCACCCTGACCTGGACCGAGGCCGAGATCGCGGGCTACCTGATGACCGGTTTCACGCCCGAGTTCGACAGCGCGGGCGGTCACATGGCCGACGTGGTGCAGAACCTGGCCCGGCTGGCGCCCGGGGACCGTGACGCGATCGCGGCCTACCTCAAGCGCGTGCCGCCGGTCGCGCCCTGAGGATCGGGGGCGGGGGGGAAGACGTTGGGGGTTTCGGGTTGCAAGTCCGGTCGGTGTCGGTTTCGATGGGGTCATGTCGTTTTTCGACCGAAACGCGGCGAGACAGAGCGTTGACGCAGGGCGCGCATCCGTGCGCAACTGTATCCAAGGTCGCGGCGGGGTCGGGTCGATGATGCAAGACCGCCTCCGTCCAACGGACACATAGGGCTGCGGACCGCCGCACCACACGTCACAGGGAGACGGACATGACGAAACACTTCACGGCACCGGGTTCGGTGCATCCGGCCGCGCACATGTATGCGGCCGAACACGCCGCGGGGAAGCTGTCGCGGCGCGAGTTCCTGGTGCGGTCCACGGCACTGGGCGTGTCGGCAACCGCGGCCTATGGACTGATCGGGATGGCGGCGCCGGGCGTGGCCCGCGCCCAGGGCACCCCGGGCGGCACGCTGCGCGTCAGCATGGAGACGCGCGGCCTGAAGGACCCCCGCACCGCCGACTGGAGCCAGATCGCCAACTTCACCCGCGGCTGGCTGGAGTACCTTGTCGAGTACAACCGCGACGGCACCTTCCGCGGCATGCTGCTGGAAGGCTGGTCGGCCAATGACGATGCGACCGAGTACGTCCTGAACGTGCGCCCCGGTGTCACCTGGTCGAATGGCGATGCGTTCACCGCGGCGGATGTCGCGTTCAACATCGAACGCTGGGCCGATGGCACTGTCGAGGGCAACTCGATGGCGACGCGCCTTGGCACGATCCGCGACGAGGCGACCGGCAAGCTGGCCGAGGGCGCGATGGAAGTCGTCGACGACATGACCATCCGCCTGAAGCTGAACGCGCCCGACATCACCGTGATCGCGGGCTTCGCCGACTACCCGGCGGCCATTGTGCATCCGTCCTACGACGGCAGCGATCCCAGCGTGAACCCGATCGGCACCGGCCCCTACCTGCCCGAGGCCAACGAGATCGGTGTCCGGCAGGTCCTGGTCAAGCGCGATGGTCCATGGTGGGGGACCGAGGTCTACGGCGGGCCGTTCCTGGACCGGATCGAATACATCGATGTGGGGTCGGACCCGGCGGCGCTGGTGGCGGCGGCCGATGCGGGCGAGATCGACGTGACCTACCAGTCGGTCGGCGATTTCATCGAGGTGCTGGACTCCATCGGCTGGACCAAGAGCGAGGCCGTCACCTCGGCCACCGCCGCGATCCGCTACAAGCACACGCGCGAGCCCTATACGGACGTGCGGGTGCGGCGCGCCCTGCAGATGGCGGTCAGCAACGCGGTGGTGCTGGAACTGGGCTACAACAACCTCGGCACGGTGGCCGAGAACCACCACGTCTGCCCGATCCACCCGGAATATGCCGAGCTTCCGCCGATCGTGCATGATCCGGCCGAAGCCCTGCGCCTGATGCAGGAGGCGGGTGCGGCAGAGTTCGAACACGAGCTGATCTCGCCAGACGACGGGTTCCTGTCGACAACAATGGCAGCGGTCACGGCGCAGCTGCGCGACGCCGGGATCCCGGCCAAGCACACGATCCTGCCGGGGCCGACCTTCTGGGAGGGGTGGCTCGCGCACACGTTCTCGTCCACGGAATGGAACATGCGGCCGCTCGGCGTGCAGATCATGGCGCTGGCCTATCGCACGGGCGAGGCGTGGAACGAGGCCGAGTTCTCGAACCCCGAGTTCGACACGCTTTTCGCGCAGGCGTTGTCGATCGCGGACGCCGATGCGCGGCGCGAGGTGATGCGGCGCATCCAGCAGATCATGCAGGAGGAGGGCGTGCTGATCCAGCCGTACTGGCGGTCGCTCTACAACCATGCGCGGCCGGGCGTGTCGGGCACCGACATCCACCCGACGTTCGAGCACCACCACTACAAGTGGTCGGTCAGCGCCTGATGGCGTGTGCGGGTGTCCGGGGCACGGTGACGGTGCCCCGGTCCCCCGGTGACGGAAGGACCGGCGGATGCTGAAGTTCCTTGCCCGGCGCCTTGGGGCGCTGATCCTGACGGCCTTTGCCATGACCGTCGTCGTCTTCGCCCTGACGAACATCGAGGCATCGCTGCGCAAGCTGGCGGTGTCCGAGGTGTCGAGCCGGGCAACGCCGGAAGAGGTGGAGCGCTGGATGGAGCGGAGCGGGTTCACCCGGCCGATCCCCGTGCGCTATGCCGAATGGCTGGGGGTGGCACCCGCCTATGTAACCGAGAGCGACGGGCGGCTCTATGGGCGCTGCGTGCGGCAGGGCATGACGCTGGCGGACGTGCCGCGGTATTGCGGCGTGCTGCAGGGCGACTTCGGCTATTCCAAGGTGCTGCGTGACGAGGTGTCGGCGGTGATCGGGCGCAGTCTGGCCCTGACGGGCAAGCTGATGTTCTGGGTGATGCTGCTGATGGTGCCCGCCGCGCTGATCGTGGGCGTGCTGTCGGGGATGCGCGAGGGATCGAAGCTCGACCGGACGCTGTCCACGTTTTCCATCGCGACCACGGCGACGCCGGAATACGTCTCGGGCGTGGTGCTGATCGCGGTCTTCGCGTCCACCGCCGTGGGGTTGCGCTGGTTTTCCGGCACCGCGACCGGCGCGATGGAGGATGCGACGTTCGAGAACTTCTTCCTGCCGGTGCTGACCATCGCGCTGTACGGCGTGGGCTACATCGCGCGGATGACACGGGCGAGCATGACCGAGGTTATGACGGCGCAGTACATCCGCACCGCGCGCCTCAAGGGGGTCAGTTTCCCCAACATCGTGATGAAGCACGCCCTGCGGAACGCGCTGATCGCGCCCTTCACGGTGATCATGCTGCAGTTCCCGTGGCTTCTGAACGGCGTGGTGATCGTGGAGACGCTGTTCAACTACAAGGGCTTCGGCTGGACGCTGGTGCAGGCGGCGGGGAACAACGACATCGACCTGCTTCTGGCCTGTTCGGTCGTGGCGGTGGTCGTCGTGCTGGTGACGCAACTGATCTCGGATGTGGGGTATGTGTTCCTGAACCCCCGCATCCGGGTGTCCTGAGGGGGGCCGCGCGCCATGGAGCCGTTGACCTGGACCGGCGTGCTGGGCCCCGTGGTGGTGCCGCTGATGGCGGCGCTGGCGGTGGCCCTGGGGATCGCCGTAGTGGCGCAGGTGGTCCTGTCGTTCGTGCCGGGGGCGCGGGGGCGGACGGAATACCGCGACGGCACGCTGGCGCTGGTGCGGGGCCCCGTTGACTGGGCAGCGCTGGCCGTGCGGTTCCTGATCCTGGCCTTGGTGGCGGTGGTGCTTCTGGTGATCGTCGCGGGGATCGTGCTGCCCGATGTGGCGGACAAGGGCATCCTGGGTGCGATGGCCGCGCGGCTGTGGCCGGTGTGGCTGGCGCTGGTGGTGATGTTCGCGGTGTCGATCCGGTATCAGCGGCGCCTTGGCCTGTACGGGCGGCTGTTCTCGTCCACCGTGGGGATGGTTGGCCTCGCGCTGGTGATGTTCTGGGTTTTCACGGCCGTCTTCGCGCCGCTGATCGCCACGCATGACCCGCTGTCGGCCGTGTCGGGGATGAAGAACGTGGTGCCCGGCACGCCCCTGACGCGCGAGGGGTATCCCTACTACCTGCTCGGTGGCGACAACCTGGCGCGCGACGTGTTCAGCCGGGTGGTGCTGGGCGCGGCCGAGGTGCTGAAGATCGCGCCGTTCGCCACGCTGTTCGCGTTCATGGTGGGGATCGTGCTGGGCCTGCCGGCGGGGTATTTCGGCGGCTGGCTGGACACGGTGCTGTCGTTCCTGGCGAACCTGGTGCTGGCGTTTCCGGTGATCCTGCTGTTCTACCTGCTCGTCACGCCCGAGATCGTCGAGACCGGCATCCCGCGGATGATGGCCGCCGTCCTGTTCCTGTTCCCGATCCTGTTCCTGGTCGTGCTGTGGAACAGCCGCTACCGGTTCGAGCCCGCGCGGAACCGGCAGCGCATCGGGATCACGCTGGTGGTGGGGCTGTGGCTCTATGCGGGCATTGCCTGGGACCGGGACCCGCTCGGCCTCGTGTCGATGCCCGCGAATGTGCTGGTCGTGTTCGTGTCGGTCGTGTTCGTGAATGCGCCCACGGTGTTCCGCATCGTGCGGGGGCTGACGCTGGACATCCGCACGCGCGACTATGTGCAAGCGGCCCAGACCCGGGGCGAGGGACCGTGGTACGTGATGCTGTGGGAGATCCTGCCGAATGCCCGCGGCCCCCTGATCGTCGATTTCTGCCTGCGCATCGGCTACACGACGATCCTTCTGGGCACGCTGGGGTTCTTCGGTCTTGGGGTCAGCCCGGAAAGCCCCGACTGGGGATCGACGATCAACGAGGGGCGGCGGCTTCTGTCGATCTACCCGCACGCAGCAGTGGTGCCCGCGGCGGCGCTGATGAGCCTGGTGCTGGGGCTGAACCTGCTGGCCGACGGCCTGCGGGAAGAGAGCTTGCGCGACTGAGGGGCCGGGGCGGGGGCGCTGCCCCCGCACCCCCGGGGTACTTGGCAGAGGATGAAGGGGCAGAGTGTGGCCGAGGTGGATGAGCCGATCCTGGTGATCGAGAACCTGTCGATCAGCTTCTTCACCCGCGCGCGGAAAATCCCGGCGGTGATGGATTTCTCGGTCACCGTGCGGCCCGGCGAGGCCGTGGGGCTGGTGGGCGAGAGCGGCTGCGGCAAGTCCACGGTGGCGCTGGGCGTCATGCGCGACCTGGGCACCACGGGGCGGATTGTGGGGGGGCGGGTCCTGTTCAAGGGGCGCGATCTGGCGGCAATGTCGGACGCGGAATTGCGGCAGGTGCGGGGCCGCGAGATCGCGATGATCTACCAGGAGCCGATGGCGAGCCTGAACCCCGCCATGAAGATCGGTCGGCAACTGATGGAAGTGCCGATGATCCATGACGGCGTGTCGGCGGCGGAAGCGCGGGAGCGGGCGCGCGAGGTGGTGGCGGACGTGAAGCTGCCCGACCCGGACCGCATCCTGGATGCCTATCCGCACCAGCTGTCGGGCGGGCAGCAGCAGCGCATCGTCATCGCCATGGCGCTGATGGCGCGGCCGTCGCTTCTGATCCTGGACGAGCCCACCACCGCGCTGGACGTGACGGTGGAGGCGGCGGTCGTGGACCTGGTGCGCGGCCTGCGCGAGAAATACGGCACGTCGATGCTGTTCATCAGCCACAACCTTGGCCTGGTCATGGACGTGTGCGACCGGCTCTGCGTGATGTATTCGGGCGAGGCGGTGGAGACGGGGGCGATTGCCGACGTGTTCGACCGGATGCGCCACCCCTATACGCAGGCCCTGTTCCGGTCGATCCCGCTTCCCGGCGCAGACAAGACCAGCCGCCCGCTGGTGGCGATCCCGGGGAACTTTCCCCTGCCCCACGAGCGGCCGCGGGGCTGCAACTTCGGTCCGCGGTGCGGCTACTTCGCGGAGGGTCGCTGCGACGGGGCCGACGTGCCGATGGGGGCGGTGCCGGGGGACGACCGGCATTTCACCCGCTGCCTGCGGTCGGGCGAGATCGACTGGGCGCGGCCCCCGGCGCCCCCGGTCGTGGCCCCGCGCCTGCCGCCGGGCGACGTGGTCCTGCGGATGGAGGACCTGCGCAAGTATTACGAGGTCGCGGGCGGCATGTTCGGCGGGGGTCTCGCCAAGGTCGTGAAGGCGAACGAAACGCTGTCCTTCGAGGCACGCGAGGGCGAGACGCTGGCCATCGTGGGCGAATCGGGTTGCGGCAAGTCCACGCTGGCCAAGGTGCTGATGGGGCTGGAAACCGCGACCGCCGGAAAGATCCTGCTCTACAACGAGGACATCCAGGACACCCCCATCGCGCGGCGCAACACCGATACCGTGTCGTCGGTGCAGATGGTGTTCCAGAACCCCTTCGACACGCTGAACCCGTCGATGACCGTGGGGCGGCAGATCCTGCGCGCGCTCGAGGTGTTCGGCGAGGGCGGGTCCGAGGAGGCGCGGCAGGCGCGGATGCTGGAACTCCTGGACCTCGTGAAGCTGCCCCGCGCCTTTGCCGAGCGGATGCCGCGGCAGCTGTCGGGCGGGCAGAAGCAGCGCGTCGGCATCGCGCGGGCCTTTGCCGGGGGCGCGCGGATCGTGGTGGCGGATGAACCCGTGTCGGCGCTGGACGTGAGCGTGCAGGCGGCGGTGACGGAACTGCTGATGGACATCCAGCGCACCAACCGCACGACGTTGCTGTTCATCAGCCACGACCTGTCCATCGTGCGCTACCTGAGCGACCGGGTGATGGTGATGTATCTCGGCCATGTCGTCGAGATCGGGACGACCGATCAGGTGTTCAGCCCGCCCTACCACCCCTATACCGAGGCGCTGCTGTCGGCCGTGCCCATCGCCGACACGCGGGTGACGAAGCAGCGCATCGTGCTGGAGGGGGATATCCCGTCGGCGATGAACCCGCCGCCCGGCTGCCCGTTCCAGACGCGCTGCCGGTGGAAGGGCCGCGTGGCGGGGGGCCTGTGCGAACGCGAGGTGCCCCCGGTGGTCACGCTTGCCCCCGGTCACCAGATCAAGTGCCACCTGCCCGCCGACGTGCTGGCAGGGATGGAGCCGGTGATCCAGGTGGCGGCGGAATAGCAAAGGCCCCGCGCCGACCCGCCGTCAGGTGCGCCGGCGCGCGACGAAATCGTGGCAGGTGCCGAACAGGGGGTCGGTGCTGGCGACCTCCTTCAGGCGCAGGGCGGCCTGGCTGGCAAGACCGGTCACCGCATAGCCTTCGTCCCGCAGGAGGCGGAGCGCCGGATCGTCGTGGGGCCGGTGCGATTCGATGACGATCACGTCCGGGTGCGGGGCGCCGTCGACGCCGAACAGGCCCTCGAGCACCGCATGTTCAAAGCCCTCGACGTCGAGCTTGAGCAGCGTGATCCGCCGGATGCCCTCGTCGCGCAGGACATCGCCGAGGCGGCGGACCGTCACCATGTGGACGCTGTCCGGCGATGTCCCCGGTGCAAGGACGCTCCGCATCGCGGATTGTCCGGCATTGCCCGAGATGGCCGCGAACTCGGCCGGGCCGGCGACCGCGCCAAGGGCGCAGTCGTACAGCGTGACGGGAGCCGTCCGGATTGCGGCCAGCGTCGCGCGCAGGTAGCGCAGGGTGGCGGGGGACGGTTCAAAGGCGATGACACGCCCGGTCGGCCCGACCGCCTGGGCCGCCGTCAGTGTCGCGACCCCAAGATTGGCGCCGACGTCGATTACGGTGTCGCCGGGGCTGATGAGCGCCGTCATGGTCCGCGAGACCTTGCGGTCAAGGTCCCCGAACATGAACAGCGCCCGCCCGACCAGGTCGTTCAGCGGCACCGCACAGGGCTGGCCCGCGACCTCGGCCCACACCACGTCGTCCGACCGGGGGACCAGCATGTCGGCCAGCCGCGAACTGGCCAGCGTGCCAAGTCCGTTCACCAGGGGATAGGTGGCGGCAATGCCCTGGATAAGCCGTTCGTGGCTGCGCGCGTCGCGGATGCTGATCATGTCTGTCCCCCTGCCCGAGTGCCGAGATGGCATCGTGTCCGGATTGTTCAACTCAGGGGAGAAGATGTCGCAGGGGAAGGCAGACCCTAGCCGCCCCAGATCGCGCGGACATAGGCCGTCGTCTCGGCAAAGGGGGGGACGCCCGCGTGGCGGTCCACCGCCTCGGGCCCTGCGTTGTAGGCGGCCAGCGCCAGCCGCCAGGACCCGAAGCGGTCGTACTGGGCGCGCAGGTAGCGCGCGCCGCCGTCCAGGTTCTGCAGGGGGTCGTCGGGGTTCACGCCCAGCATGGCGGCCGTGCCGGGCATGAGCTGCGCCAGCCCCCGCGCGCCCTTGGGCGACAGGGCGCCGGGGTTCCAGCCTGATTCCGTCTGGATCAGGCGCAGGAACAGGTCCTCGGGCACACCGTGGCGGCGGGCGGCGTCGCGGGCGGGTTCCAGGTACTCGCCGCGGTAGCTGCCGCGGAAAGCGGGGCCCGTCCCCTCGCGTCCGTGGTCGGGGCGCAGGCGGGCAGAGTGGCGGTACTGGTCGGCGAGCCGGCCATCCAGAAGCCGGGTCTGGTCGATGAACAGCCCGGCGCGGCCCTTGGTGGTGAACAGGGGGTCGGCCAGAGCGACCGGCGTGGTGGCGGCCAACACCGCCAGTCCCAGACAGAATGTCCTTGCCCGCCTCACCCGATGATGCCCCGTCCAGCCCGGCCCGGCCTGTTATATCCTGCGCGGCGACGCCTGCCAGCCCCCCTTTAGGCACCCTGGGAAGCCTCCTTGGCGCACCGTGGGCGGCCCTGGTCCGTAAACCCGCCCTTAACCATGTTCGCCGCCTGTGATGGAGTGCGCAGACAGGGAATCAGGAAGGACAGGCATCATGGCGGGATCGGTGAACAAGGTCATCCTGGTGGGCAACCTCGGCCGCGACCCCGAGGTGCGGACCTTCCAGAACGGCGGCAAGGTCTGCAACCTGCGGATCGCCACGTCCGAGACCTGGCGCGACCGCCAGTCGGGCGAGCGCAAGGAACGGACCGAGTGGCACTCGGTCGCGATCTTTTCCGAGCCGCTCGCCAAGATCGCCGAGCAGTACCTGAAAAAGGGATCCAAGGTGTATATCGAGGGCGCCCTGGAAACCCGCAAGTGGCAGGACCAGTCGGGCGCGGATCGCTACACGACCGAGGTGGT
>DBBA01000283.1:0-1848 GCA_002291955.1 Rhodobacteraceae bacterium UBA996
GGGGGTGGGGGGGGGGGGGGGGCGGGGGGGGGGGGGGGGGGGGAGGCCCCCCCCCCCCCCCCCCCCCCCGCCCCCCCCCCCCGACGGGCCGGCGAGAAGGGGGTTGATGTCCACCTCCATCACCTGCGGCAGGTCGATCAGCAGGTCGGACAGGCGCAGAAGCACGTCCACCACGGCGGCGCGGTTCGCGGCGGGGTGGTTGCGGACGGCCTGCAACAGGCGGGCGGCGCGGGTGCGGTCGATCAGCCGGTCGGCGAGCACCGCGGTCAGGGGCGGCAGGCCCACGGCGGTATCCGCCATGACCTCGACCATCGTGCCGCCCGACCCGAACAGGATCGTCGGCCCGAACACCGGGTCGCGCGCGGCCCCCACAACCAGCTCGCGGGCATGGGGCAGCCGCGCCATCCCCTCGACCGTCACGCCGTCGATCCGCGCCTCGGGCCGGGCCGCGCGCACGTCGGCGGTCAGTCCGCGCCAGGCGGGGCGCAGGTCGGCGGCGGTGGCCACGTTCAGCCGGACGCCGCCCACGTCGGACTTGTGCACCACATCGGGCGACACGACTTTCAGCGCCACGGGGAACCCCAGCGTCTGCGCCGCCACCAGCCCCTCGGCCGGGTCGCGGGCCAGGATCGTCTGCCCGACCGGCACACCATAGGCGGCCATCACCGCCTTCGCCTCGATGTCCGACAGGTGACTGCGGCCAGCGGCCAGCGCTGCGTCCACGATCATCCGCGCGCCCGACGCATCGACCGGCTTGCCGCCCAGCCGCGGCGCGGGGGTTTCCAGCGCGAGCCGCTGGTTGCGGGCATGGCGGGCGATGTGGCTGAACCCCTCCACCGCGCGTTCGGGCGTCTCGAAATCGGCGATCCCGGCGGCGGACAGGGCGTGTCGCGCGGCGGCCACGCTGGTCTCGCCCATCCAGCAGGCGAGCACGGGCTTGCGCCGCTCGTCCTTGACGGCGGCGATGACGGCCGCGGCGGCGTCATCGGGGCGGGTCATGGCCTGCGGGGTCAGCATCACCAGCACGCCGTCAAAGGCCGGGTCCTTCAGGCAGGCCGCGACGGCGGTGCCAAACACCTGCGGCGGGGCGTCGCCGATCAGGTCGAGCGGGTTGGTGCGCGACCAGGTGGGCGGCAGCTCCGGGTCGAGTGCGGCCAGCGTGTCGGGCGAAGGGGGCGGCAGGTCTACCCCCAGTTCCGTCGCCCGGTCGGCGGCCAGCACGCCCGCGCCGCCGCCGTTGGTGATGACCGCCAGCCGGTTGCCGCCCGCGCGACGGCGCATCGACAGAACCTCGGCCGCCGAGAAGAGCTGGCCGAGCGTCATCGCCCGCACCGCGCCCGCCCGTTCCAGCACCGCGTCGAACACCGCGTCCGACCCGATCAGCGCGCCGGTATGGGTGTGGGCGGCCTGCGCCGACGCCCGGCTGCGGCCGCCCTTCAGCACGATCACCGGCTTGATCCGGGCCGCCGCGCGCAGGGCGGACGCAAAGCCCGCGCCGTCGCGCACCCCTTCCACATACAGGAGGATCGCGTCGGTGCGGGCATCCTGCGCGAGGAAATCCAGCACCTCGCCAAAGTCCATGTCCTGCGCATTGCCCAGCGACACCAGCGCCGAGAAGCCCAGGTGATGGGGCGCGGCGCTGTCGGCCACGGCCGAGATCAGCGCGCCCGACTGCGACACGAAGGCCAGCCGGCCGGGCGGCACCTTGCCGGCGAGGAACGAGGCATCGAGACCTGCGTGCGGGCGCACCAGGCCCACGCAGTTGGGGCCCAGGAACCGGACCCCGTGCGTGCGCGCAGCCTCGGCCAGGGCGCGGGTCCGCCCTGCGGCGGCGTCGCCCGCCTCGGC
>DBBA01000283.1:2169-2448 GCA_002291955.1 Rhodobacteraceae bacterium UBA996
CGGCGGCGTCGCCCGCCTCGGCAAAGCCTGCCGACAGGATCACGGCGTGGCGCACGCCCGCGGCGCCGCACTGGGCGATGATCCCGGGCAGTGTGTCGGGCGGGGTGGCGATCACGGCCAGGTCCACGCCGGTGGCCGACGCTTCGGTCAGGGCGGGGACGCAGGGGTGGCCCGAGACCTGCGCATAGCGCGGGTTGACCGCGACCAGCGGGCCCGTGAACCCGGCGGCCAGCACGTTGGCGAACACCCGGCTGGCCACCGACCGGCCCGAGTCCGAGG
>DBBA01000283.1:2766-2935 GCA_002291955.1 Rhodobacteraceae bacterium UBA996
ACCGACCGGCCCGAGTCCGAGGCGCCGAACACGGCCACCCCGCGCGGGTCGAACATCGATGTCAGGGGATGCGGTCCCATGGGGCCTCCGGTGCGGTCAATGGCTCGTGCCGCAGCGGGGACTACTGCGACATGACCTGTATCAAGCACCTGCGTAACGGGACAGCGGC
>DBBA01000309.1 GCA_002291955.1 Rhodobacteraceae bacterium UBA996
GCGAACAGGAACGGACGGACCATGGCACTTTCCCCGGGTCAAGCCGGGCCCCGGTTGACGAAGGGGCGCGCGGCGTGGTTTCGGCGGACATCTAGCCGGAGGGAGCGGGACAGTGGAAGCCTCAAGACGCAGTGCGGTCGATCCCTTCATCGTGATGGACGTGATGGAGGCCGCGCGGGCGATGGAGGCCGCGGGGCGGCATGTGATCCACATGGAGGTCGGCCAGCCCGGCACGCCCGCGCCTGCGGCGGCCCGGGCGGCGCTGGTCCGGGCGCTGGAGGCGGATGCCCTTGGCTACACGGTCGCGCTGGGGCTGCCCGCGCTGCGGGCGCGGATCGCAGGGCTGTACGCGGACTGGTATGGCCTCGAGCTTGACCCCGGCCGTGTCGTGGTGACGGCCGGGGCGTCGGGCGCCTTCGTCTTGGCCTTCACCGCGCTCTTCGATGCGGGCGACCGGGTGGGCCTTGGGCTGCCGGGCTATCCGTCCTACCGCGCGATCCTGTCGGCGCTGGATCTGGCCCCCGTCGGCATCCCCACCCGGGAAGACGCAGGATGGCAGCCGGAACCGGCCGACCTGCCCGATGGCCTCGCCGGGTTGATCCTTGCGTCACCCGCCAACCCCACGGGCACGATCCTGCACCGCGACCGGCTGGGCGCGCTGGTGGACGCCTGCCGCGCGCGGGGCACCGCGCTGGTGTCGGACGAGATCTATCACGGTCTGCACTATGGCGCGCGGGCGGTCAGCGCGCTGGAACTGACCGACGAGGTGGTCGTCATCAACTCGTTCTCCAAGTACTTCTCGATGACCGGGTGGCGGCTGGGCTGGATGGTGGTCCCCGACCGGCTGGTGCGGCCGGTGGAACGGCTGGCGCAGAACCTGTTCATCTGCCCGACCCATGCCAGCCAGGTGGCCGCGCTGGCCGCAATGGACGCGACCCTGGAACTCGAGGCCAACCGCACCGTCTATGCCGCGAACCGCGACATCCTGCTGGGCGCCTTGCGGGGCGCAGGGCTGACGCGGATCGCGCCGCCCGACGGGGCGTTCTACCTCTATGCCGACGTGGGCCACCTGACGGAGGACAGCCGCAGGCTTTCCGCCGACATCCTGGACCGGGCGGGGGTGGCCGTCACGCCGGGCCTCGACTTCGACCCTGCGCGGGGCGGGCGCTTCCTGCGCTTCAGCTATGCCCGGACCACGGCCGAGGTCGCCGAAGGTGCCGCGCGCCTGGCCGACTACCTTCGCGCGGGTTGAGCTTTCGCGGGCAGGGCCGATCGACTAGGGTCGCCGCGCAGACCCGGGGCAACCGGGCGCAGGAGGGCGGACCGGGGCAACGGAAGCAGGCAGGAATGGCCGGATTGCGACACGTCTTCAGGGCCTTGGCACTGGTCGCCTGGATCCTTTCCGGGGGCGCCGGTGCCGCGGCGCAGGACCTGTCGGCGCTGGCCCGGCTTGATCCGCTCGCCTCGCGCGTCAGCGAAGCGATGGACGGCGCGGTGACCGTCACCCTGTCCCTCAGCCAGCCGGTGGCCTGGCGCGTCTTCACGCTGGACGATCCGCGGCGGCTGGTGGTGGACATGGCCGAGGTGGACTGGCCGGGGGCCGGCCTGACCCTGCCGGGCCTTGGCGGCGCGCTCGTCGCCGTGCGGGCAGGGGATCCGGCGCCGGGCTGGTCGCGGCTGGTCTTCGACCTTGCCATGCCCCTGGTGATCGACACCGCGGACCTTGCGACCGATGGCGCCGAACCCGCCCGCCTGACCCTGCGTCTGCGGCCTGTTTCGGGGGCCGAGTTCGCCGCGCGGTCCGGGCCGCCCCCGTCGGTCGAGTCCGAAGCCGCTCCGGTGCCGGTGGTGCCCGCGCCCGTGGCCGACGGACCCGTGACCGCCCCGACGGTGGTGCTCGACCCCGGCCATGGTGGCGATGACGCCGGGGCCGAGCGCGACGGGGTGCGCGAATCCGACCTGATGCTGACCTTCGCCCGCGAACTGCGCGAAGAGCTGGTCCGGGCCGGCCTGCGCGTGGTGCTGACGCGCGAGGCGGACGTGTTCGTGCCGCTCGATGCGCGGGTGGCGCGGGCCCAGGCGGCGGATGGCGACCTGTTCATCTCGCTGCACGCCGACGCGCTGGCCCAGGGTCGTGCCACGGGGGCGACCGTCTATACCCTGTCCGCCAGCGGCGCGATCGAGGCCGCGCGCGCCCTCTCCGCCCGGCGCGACCGGGACGGCCTGATGCCGGGCGTGGACCTCACGGGCACCGACGATCCGGTGGCGGGCGTGCTGATGGATCTTGCCCGGGCCGAAACCGGGCCGCGGTCCGAAGCCCTGGCCGATGCGCTGGTCGAGGCGATGAAGGGCACCGTCGTCGGCCTGCACCGCCGCCCGCGGAACGAGGCCGGGTTCACCGTCCTGTCCGCCCCCGACATGCCCTCGGTCCTGGTCGAACTGGGCTTCCTGTCGAACCCGCGCGACCGTGCGCGCCTCATCGACCCTGCCTGGCGCGCGGAAGCCGCCCGGGCGATCCGCACCGCGGTCCTGACCTGGGCCGACGCCGACGCCGCCATCGCGCCGTTGCGCCGCCGCTGACGGTCCGCCCGCCCACGGCCCGATTGGCAAGGACCCGCACCCGGCGCGGGGTTGTTTTGACCGCGCGACCCCCCGCGTGCTAAGGACAGCCGGTGCAACGGGTGGCCAGATGCTGCGTTTCGTCCTGAACTTCTTCGGCGCGATCTTCAGCGCCATCACGCTTGGCATCGCCGCCGTCGCGATCAGCATCGGTGCGATCTTCTGGATATATTCCCGCGACCTGCCGTCCACCGACCAGCTGGCGCAGTACGCGCCGCCCACCATCAGCCGCATCTACTCGCGCGAAGGCCGTCTGATCGACGAATTCGCCCAGGAACGCCGCCTGTTCGTGCCCATCGAGGAAGTGCCCGACCTGGTCAAGAACGCCTTCATCTCGGCCGAGGACAAGAACTTCTACCGCCACGCGGGCTACGACCCCCGCGGCATGGCGGTCGCGCTCTACCAGGCGATCGAAAGCCGCGGCCGGACCGTGCGCGGCGCGTCCACCATCACCCAGCAGGTGATGAAGAACTTCCTGCTGTCGTCGGACCGGTCGGCGGAACGCAAGATCAAGGAACTGATCCTGGCCGCCCGGATCGAACGGACGCTGTCCAAGGACCGCATCCTGGAGCTGTATCTGAACGAGATCTTCCTCGGGCAGAACTCGTTCGGGGTGGCCGCCGCCGCGCAGACCTACTTCAACAAGTCCCTCGCCGACCTGAGCGTGGCCGAAGCCGCGATGCTGGCCGCCCTGCCGCAGGCGCCGTCGGACTATCATCCGGTGCGCGCCCGCGACCGGCTGCTGGCGCGGCGCAACGGCTATGTCCTCGTGCAGATGCTGGAAAACGGGCACATTACCCAGGCCCAGTTCGACGAGGCCGTGGCCGACCCCATGCGCACCGTGCAGGCGGGCGAGATCGAGCCGTTCCGCGCGCAACTGCCCCCCCGCGACTACTTCACCGACGAGATCCGCCGCCAGCTGTCCGCCGATTTCGGCGAGGCCGAGTTCTTCGGCGGGGGCCTCGCGATCCGCGCGACCGTGGACCCGGACCTGCAATCGGTCGCCGCCCGGGCGCTGCAGACGGGTCTGGAAAGCTATGACCGCGAACAGGGCGTCTGGCGCGGCACCGGCAAGACCCTGCCCGCCGAGGTGCTGGGGGACGAGACCGCATGGCGGGATGCGCTGGCCGGGATCACCGACCTGCCGCGCGATGTCGCGGGCTGGCGTACGGCCGTGGTGCTGGACGTTGGCGACACCACCGCCCGCATCGGGATCGAGGGGGAACCGGACGTCGAGGGCGGCCACCGCATCCCGGCCGAGGACGTGACCTGGGCCCGGCCCCGCCGCGCCGACGGCAGCCTCGGCAACCGCGCGCGCGCGCCCGGCGATCTGGTCGCCGTGGGCGACGTGGTGATGGTGCGCGCGATCACCGCCGACGACGGCTCCTTCCGCCGCTGGTCCTTGCGGCAGGTGCCCGAACTGCAGGGCGCCTTCATGGCGATGGACGTGCAGACGGGCCGCGTCCTCGCCATGCAGGGCGGTTTCAGCTACCAGCATTCCGTCTTCAACCGCGCGACCCAGGCGCAACGCCAGCCCGGGTCGTCGTTCAAGCCCTTTGTCTATGCCGCGGCGCTGGACAGCGGGTTCTCGCCCGCCTCCGTCATCATCGACGCCCCGATCGAGGTGCGCACGCCCCAGGGCATCTGGCGCCCGCAGAACTCGTCCAACCGCTTCTACGGGCCGACGACCATGCGCACCGGCATCGAGCAGTCGCGCAACCTGATGACGGTGCGGCTGGCGCAGGAAGTCGGCATGAACGTGGTCGCGGCCTATGCCGAACGCTTCGGGGTCTATGACCGCATGGGGCAGTTCCTGGCCAATTCACTGGGGGCCGAGGAGACGACCGTGTTCAAGATGGTCGCCGCCTATGCGATGTTCGCCAACGGCGGGCAGCGCGTGGAACCGACGCTCGTGGACCGCGTGCAGGACCGCTTCGGCCGCACGATCTACCGCCACGACCGGCGCGAATGCCTCGATTGCGCGACCGACACGCTGGCCGACGGCCTGGGCCCCCGCATCCGCAACAACCGCAGCCAGGTGATGGACCCGATCACCGCCTACCAGCTGACGTCGATGCTCCAGGGCGCCGTGCAGCGCGGCACCGGCACCGGCGCACGCCTGTCGGTGCCCGTGGCCGGCAAGACCGGCACCACGAACGACGCCAAGGACGTGTGGTTCGTGGGCTTCACCTCGAACATCGTGGCGGGCTGCTACATGGGCTTCGACCAGCCGCGCAGCCTGGGCCCCGGGGCCTTCGGCGGCACCATGTGCGTGCCGGTGTTCAAGGCCTTCATGGAGGAAGCCGTGGCCCGCTATGGCGGCGGTCCCTTCGCCGTGCCGCCGGGCGGGCGCTTCATCGCCATCGACCGCTACACCGGGCTGCCGCTGCCCGACGGGGCGCAGGGCGAGTATGTGGTGGCCGAATACTTCCGCGACGGCATGGAACCCCTTTTCGGCATGATGTTCGACGGCGGCTTCGCCATGGGGTCGAACCTGCCGCTCTACACCCCCGGCGAGACGGTGCAGGACGAAGGCACCCAGGTCCGCACCTCGACGGGCGACACGGTTGTGGTGCCGCGCCGCGCCGACTTCGGATCGCTCTCCTCGGGCGGGCTGTACTAGGGGCCCGGGGGGGCATGCCCCGGGTGCGTCGTTCGGCCTATCTGGCCGCCGTCGTGGGTCTGGCACTTCTGGGGGCGGCGATCTGGGCCACGCGCCCGCTGGTCACGCCCCTGCCGCATCCCGTGGGGGTGCCGCTGACGCCCGGGCCGCCACTGTCGACCGACCACAAGGTCCGCGCCGCGCTTTCCGGGATGACCGGCATCGACGCACTGATGGTGGTCGATGGCGGCGCGCTGCGGCTGGACTGGGGCGCGACGGCACAGCCGATGCATGTGGCGTCCGTCCGGAAAAGCGTGATCGCGGTCCTGTTCGGGATCGCGCTGGCGCGCGGTCAGGTGGACCTGCACGCCACGCTGGCCGATCTCGGCATCGACGAATCCCGCACGCCCCTGACCGCCGGGGAACGCCGCGCCACGCTGGGCGACCTGCTGGCCTCGCGCTCGGGCATCTACCTGCCCGCGGGCGGCGAATCCGCCCACACGGCCGGGCGGCGCCCACCCCGCGGGTCGGCGCCGCCCGGTACGCGGTTCTGGTACAACAACTGGGATTTCAACGTGCTCGGCACCATCCTGGAAAGCCAGACCGGACAGCCGCTGGGCGAAACCCTGCAGGACTGGCTGGCCACCCCCCTGGGCATGCAGGACTTCGCCCCCCACCACGTCGTCTGGACGGACGACAGCGCCAGCGACTATCCGACCTGGCGCATCTGGATGTCGGCCCGCGATCTGGCGCGGATCGGGGTGCTCGTCGCGCAGGACGGCGCGTGGGAGGGGCGCCAGATCGTGCCGGCCGACTGGATCGCCACGATGCTGACACCGCGATCACGCGCGACCGAGGGCGACGATGCAGCCTTGCGGTTCCGCGACTACGGCTACCTCTGGTGGATCGACATGCCGACGGGCGAGGTTGCGGCGGCGGGCAACGGCGGGCAGTTCCTGGTGGTGGACCCCGCCACCGACCTGGTGCTCGTGTCGTTGCGCCAGAACGGGGCCACGCCGCTCGGGTTTGTCTGGACCGGATGGTTCGGCACCCCGGGCCGGTTCGACGACCTGCTGACCCTGCGCGCCCTGGTGCGCGCCGGGCGCTAGGTCCGCCGTCGTCGCACGGATCGCCCCGCCGGGTTGCCGCCTGCGACGCGGATTGCTATCTGCTGCCTTCCGGACAGGGGATCGAACCATGCGCGCCGAAACCGAAAGCCATGTCGCGGCCATCCAGAAGTCGCTCGCGCTCCTGGGCCAGCGGCTGGGCCTCGAGACGGTCCAGCACCGGCTCGAGGAATACAACGCCCTGACCGAGGATCCGACGCTCTGGAACGACCCGGCCCGCGCACAGAAGCTGATGCGCGAACGGCAGGGGCTGGTCGATGCCCACGCCACCTGGCGCGACATCACCCGCGACCTGCAGGACAACATCGACCTCATCGACCTGGGCGAGTCCGAGGGCGACGCGGGCGTGGTGGCCGAGGCCGAGGCCGCGCTCAAGGCGCTGGCCGAAAAGGCCGCGCAGAAGGAACTCGAGGCGCTGCTGGACGGCGAGGCCGACGGCAACGACGCGTTCCTGGAAATCAACGCAGGCGCCGGGGGAACCGAGGCCTGCGACTGGGCCCAGATGCTCGCCCGCATGTACGTCCGCTGGGCCGAAGCGCGCGGCTACACGGTCGAGGAGCAGGATTTCTCGCCCGGCACCGAGGCCGGGATCAAGTCGGTCGTGTACCAGATCAAGGGCCGCAACGCCTATGGCTGGCTCAAGACCGAATCCGGCGTGCACCGCCTCGTGCGCATCTCGCCCTTCGGCAAGGGCACGCGCGAGACGTCGTTTGCCAGCGTCTGGGTCTATCCGATCATCGACGACACGATCGAGATCGAGGTGCACGACAAGGACATCCGCATCGACACGATGCGCGCGTCCGGCGCGGGCGGCCAGCACGTCAACAAGACCGACTCGGCCGTGCGGATCACCCACTTCCCGTCGGGGATCGTGGTGACGTCCAGCCTCAAGTCGCAGCACCAGAACCGCGACATCGCCATGCAGACGCTGAAGTCGCGCCTCTATCAGCTGGAACTGGACAAGCGGAACGCCGCGATCAACGCCCAGCACGAGGCCAAGGGCGACGCGGGCTGGGGCAACCAGATCCGCAGCTACGTCCTGCAGCCCTACCAGATGGTCAAGGACCTGCGCACCGGGCACGAGACATCGGACACCGGCGGTGTTCTCGACGGCGACCTCGACGCCTTCATGGCGGCGACCCTCGCCATGGACGTGGCAGGGAAAAGCCGGGCCGAGGCACAGGCGGACTGACGTCGCTCGGCGTCGTCTCCCGGTATCGCGTTGCCCTTCCGGCAAGCGCGCTGCCTCTCACCAGTCTTGCCGCGTAAGGCGGTCGGCCCCAGTGGCGCCGCGCGGCCTCTGTCTGACCGTCCTTCGATATGGACCAGATATCCCGGGGGGAGCGCGGCGTCAGCCGCGCCGGGGGGCAGCGCCCCCCGCCTGCATCGCGATAGTAGGCACATCCATGCCGAACCCCGCCTTCAGCCG
>DBBA01000394.1 GCA_002291955.1 Rhodobacteraceae bacterium UBA996
CGGATATAGGGGTCAGCGCCCCCGCGCTGCAAGGCGGGGATCGCGTTCCGCAAGGCGGGGCAGGGCGGCCGACAGGACCGCGACGGCCGCAAAGGCCACGGTCGCATAGACCATCGCCTGCGTCAGCGCCGCGGCATAGTCGGCGTGCAGGGGTCCCGCCGCCCCGCCCGCCGACGCGGCAAGCCGGGCAAAGAACAACTCGCCCATGATCGCCACGCCGAAGGCCGACCCCACCTGCTGCAGCGCCTGCACCGCCCCTGACGCCACGCCCGCCGCATCGGGGGGCACATCGGCCAGCGCGGTCTGGAACAGGGGCGACACGGCGGTGCCGAGGCCAATCCCCGCCACCGCCAGGGGCAGGGCGTAGCGCCACCAGTCGATCGCCTCGCCCCCCGCCAGCACCAGTTCGCGCAAGGCCAGCATCGCCGCGGCCACCAGCACCGCACCCAGCGCGATGCGCCGCCGCGGCCAGCGCGCGCCCAGCCGCGTCGACAGGAGCGAGGCCGCGAAGATGCCGACCGAGAAGGGCGTGGTCGTCAGCCCCGATTGCAGGGGCGTCAGGCCGTGGCCGACCTGCAGGTACAGCGCCAGCACCAGGAAGAACCCCGGCACGCCCGAGAAGAACAGGGCCGCCGCGCCGCCCCCCAGCAGGAAGGACCGCGCGCCCAGAAGTGCGGGCGGGATCAGTTGCGGCGCGCCCTGCGCCGCCTGCCGCCGCTGCCACAGGACGAACAGCGCGGCCACCGGCACCGCTGCCGCCAGCAGCACGAAGCACCAGACAGGCCAGCCGAGGCTCCGCCCCTCGATCAGCGGGAAGAGCGCGAGCAGCACCGCCAGTCCCGCCAGCGCCATGCCCGCGAAATCCACTCCCAGCGTCGGCCGCCCCGGCACCGGGGGCACCAGCCGCAGCGCGCCCCAGATCGCGAGCGCGCCGAGCGGCAGGTTCACCAGGAAGATCGGCCGCCAGCCCAGCCCCAGGATATCGGCGCCGATCAGCACCCCGCCCAGGATCGGCCCCGCAACCGCGGCCAGCCCCGCCGTCACCCCGAACAGCGCGAACACCGCGCCGCGTTCCTGCGGCGGGAACAGCGCGGGCACGAGCGCCAGCGTCTGCGGCGTCATCAGCGCCCCGCCCAGGCCCTGCGCCACCCGCGCGGCGATCATCGTCTCGGTCGAGGTCGCAAGTCCGCAGAGCGCCGAGGCGACGGTAAAGACCGCCACCCCGATCAGGAACATCCGCCGCCGCCCGTACAGGTCGCCCATCCGCCCGGCGGGCACCAGCCACAGCGCGAAGGTGAAGATGTAGGCCGCGACGATCCAGGCGATGCCGCTGTCGCTGGCGCCAAGGTCGGCCTGCAGGCTGGGGATCGCGACGTTCACGATGGTCACGTCGATCAGGTTCATGAAGTTCGCGAGCAGCAGCACCGCCATGGCCAGGCGGCGCCCGGGCAGGGGCGGGACGGGGGACGCGCGTCGGTCGTCGGTCATGGGGGTGCCTTGCGGGGGCAGGCGGGGGAATGCCCGCGGGGCCGTCGTTGGTCTAGGACCGCGGGCCGGGACTGTCCAGCGATCGGGCCAGCGGAGGGGCCAGAGGGCGGACCTGCGGATGGGCCAGAGGGTGGACCAGAGGGTGGACCAGGCGGCCGGTCCTCTCGACGCGGGGGCGCGGGGCCTGTATCCCCGTCGCGGGTCCGGTCCGGCCCGGAACGTCCGAGGCGGCGGCGCGATGCTGAAACCCTATGCCTGCGATCCGCGCGACAGCCGCGGGCGGCGCTTCCCCGAGGCGATGAGCACGTTCCGCTCGCCGTTCCAGCGCGACCGCGACCGGATCATCCATTCCAGCGCCTTCCGGCGGCTGAAGCACAAGACCCAGGTGTTTGTCGAACACGAGGGCGATTACTACCGCACCCGGCTGACCCACACGATCGAGGTGGCGCAGGTGGCGCGCACGCTGGCAGGGGCGCTGGGGCTGAACGTGGAACTGGCCGAAGCCGTGGCGCTGGCGCATGATCTGGGCCATCCGCCCTTTGGTCATACCGGCGAGGATGCGCTGTCGGTGCTGATGGACCCGTTCGGGGGGTTCGACCACAACGCGCAGGCCTTGCGGATCGTCACCCGGCTGGAACGCCACTATGCCGATTTCGACGGGCTGAACCTGACCTGGGAGACGCTGGAAGGCATCGCCAAGCACAACGGTCCGGTGACCGGCCCCTTGCCCTATGCGCTGGCCGAGGTGAACGCGGGCTTCGATCTGGACCTGACGACCCACGCGAGCGCCGAGGCGCAGGTGGCGGCCGTGGCCGATGACGTGGCCTACAACCACCACGACCTGCACGACGGGTTGCGCGCGGGGCTGTTCACGGAAGCCGACCTGATGGAGTTGCCGGTGACGGGGCCCGCCTTCGCCGAGGTGGACCGCCGCTATCCGGGACTGGACCCGATGCGGCGGCGGCACGAGGCGCTGCGCCGGGTGTTCGGGGCGATGGTCGAGGACGTGATCGCGGTGGCGGAAACCCGGCTGAAGACCTCCGCGCCCCGCCATGCCGACGAGATCCGGGCGATGGACGGGCCGATCATCCGGTTCTCGAAGCCGATGTTCCAGGGCCTCAAGACGATCAAGGGGTTCCTGTTCGAACGGATGTACCGCGCCCCCCCGGTGATGGCCGAACGCGCGCGGGTGACGGCGGTGGTCAACGACCTGTTTCCGCTGTTCCTGGATGCGCCCGACCGGATGCCCGCCGACTGGCAGCCCGACATCGCCGCCGCCCGCGACCGGACCGAACTTGCGCGGGTGGTGCTGGACTATGTCGCGGGGATGACCGACCGCTTTGCGCTGCAGGAACACGCGCGGCTCTTCCCCTGAAGGCCCCCACGTTGACGCCGGACGGCCTGTCTGGCATGGCCCCTTGGGTTCAGGACAGGTGAGCGATGAACCTTTACGCCGATATCCGCGCCGCCGTGATTGCCGCCCTTGATGCGCTGGTGGCGGACGGCGAGCTGCCCGGGGGGCTTGATACCTCTGCCGTGGCGGTCGAGCCGCCGCGCGATGCCGGGCATGGCGACATGGCGACCAATGCCGCGATGGTGCTGGCCAAGCCCGCGGGGATGCCGCCCCGCACGATTGCCGAGGCGCTGGCGGCGCGGCTAGCGCAGGACCCGCGCGTGGCGCAGGCCGAGGTGGCGGGCCCGGGGTTCCTGAACCTGCGGCTGGCGCCCGGCGTCTGGGCCGAGGTGGTGCGCGCGGTGCATGCGCAGGGCACGGACTATGGCCGGTCCGCCCTGGGCACCGGGCGGCGGGTGAACGTGGAATTCGTGTCGGCCAACCCGACCGGGCCGATGCATGTGGGCCATGCGCGCGGCGCGGTGTTCGGCGATGCGCTGGCTTCGCTTTTGCTCTTTGCGGGTTACGAGGTGACGCGCGAGTACTACGTGAACGATGCCGGTGCGCAGGTCGATGTGCTGGCGCGGTCGGCCTACGAGCGCTACCGCGAGGCGCATGGCCGGTCGCCCGAGATCGCCGAGGGGCTGTATCCGGGCGACTACCTGATCCCGGTGGGCGCGGCGCTGAAGGACCGGTTCGGGGACAGCTTCCTCGATCAGCCGGAAGCGGTCTGGCTGGCCCCGGTGCGCGAGCACGCCATTGCCGCGATGCTCGACATGATCCGCGAGGACCTGTTGCTGCTGGGCGTGCGGATGGACGTGTTTTCCAGCGAGAAGGTCATCGCCGCCTCGGGCCGGGTCGAGGAGGCCATCGACCGGCTGCGCGGCATGGGGCTGATCTACGAGGGCACGCTGGAACCGCCCAAGGGCAAGCTGCCCGAGGACTGGGAGGAGCGTACCCAGACGCTGTTCCGGTCCACCGCGTTCGGCGACGACGTGGACCGCCCGGTGATGAAGTCGGACGGCAGCTGGACCTATTTCGCGCCCGACATCGCGTACCACTGGGACAAGGTCGCGCGCGGGTTCGACCAGCTGATCGACGTGCTGGGCGCCGACCACGGCGGCTATGTCAAGCGCATCCGGGCCGTGGTGCAGGCCGCATCCGACGGGCGGGTGGAGCTGGACGCCAAGCTGATCCAGCTCGTGAAGCTGTTCAAGGACGGCGAGCCGTTCAAGATGTCCAAGCGGGCGGGGACCTTTGTCACACTGCGCGACGTGGTGGAACAGGCGGGCGCGGATGTGACGCGGTTCCACATGCTGACGCGCAAGAACGACGCGCCGCTGGATTTCGACTTTGCCCGGGTGGTCGAGCAGTCCAAGGACAACCCGGTGTTCTATGTCCAGTACGCGCATGCGCGGGTCCGGTCGGTCCTGCGCCGGGCGGCGGACGCGGGCGTGGCGGTGACCGACACCCCCGTGCTGGAGGACCCCGCGGAACTTGCCGTGGCGAAGAAGCTGGCCGAATGGCCGCGGCTGGTCGAGATCGCCGCGCGCGGACACGAGCCGCACCGGGTGGCGTTCTACCTGTACGAACTCGCGTCTGATTTCCACGCGCTGTGGAACCGCGGGAACGAGCGGCCGGGGATTCGCTTCGTGCAGGACGGCGACCGGGACGCAACGCAAGCGAAAATTGCGCTGCCCGCTGCCGTGGGCGTTGTTATTTCCGCGGGTCTTGGTATCCTTGGGGTGACGCCACTGGAAGAATTGCGCTGACAAGGCGCGCACATCGGCGTCACCGGGCAGGCAACAGACCCTGGGGCGGCGCCACGCCGAACCTCCGGGCGGTGAGGCAGAGATGGCGGATTTCACCTATGCCGGTGGAGCCACGCATGGCTCGTCCGGTTCGGGCGGGCAGGGTTCTGATCCGGGGCGCCCTGATCTGGCGCGGATTGTCGGCCTGACAGGGGCCGTCCTGTCGGCCGCGCTGATGGCGGGGCTGGTGTGGTGGGCCTGGGCGCTGATGCAGCGCGATGTCTACGGGGTGCCGGTGGTGCGCGCGCTGGAAGGCGCGATGCGCGAGTCCCCCGCCGATCCGGGTGGGTCCGAGGCCCGCCATCAGGGGCTGGCCGTGTCCCGTGTGCAGGCCGAGGGGATGGCCGCGCCGCCCCCCGCCGAACTGGTGCTGGCGCCGCAGCCCGTGGACCTGCTGCCCGAGGATCTGCCGCAGTCGGTGCTGATGGCCGGAAAGACCCTGGCGGACGCGCCCGCCACGGCCACGGTGGCGCCTGCGGAGGCCCTGTCGGCAGCACCGGCCGCGGCACCGGACAGCGATGTGACGCTGGCGGCGCTGGACCCGGCCACCCTGACGCAGACCGTCGCCCCGCCCGCGCCCGTGCCCGCGCCTGTGGCGGCGGCCGTTCCGGTGCCGGAAGCGTCCGTCGCGTCATCCGCGATCGAGGCCGCATTGGCCGAGGCGCTGGGCCTGTCGCCGGCCGACCTGCCCGCGGATCGCGCGGTGGCCGGGCTGATCCCGGCCTCGGTTCCCGGGGTGGCGCGGTCGCCCCGGCCGGCGCCGCGCCCCGAGGGTGACGGGATCGACACCGCCCGCGCCGACGCCGCGCCGGTGCTGGTCGCGTCGGCCGGGGCGACCCCGGCGCCGCAGCCCTGGCTGTCGCAGCCAGCACCGGGGGTGCCGTCCCTGAATGACGCGACCATCGCGGTGGCGCCGGCCGGGACGGGGCGCGTGGTGCAGCTGGGCGCGTTCGACACGCCTGACCAGGCCGAGGCGGAATGGCAGCGCCTGACGGGCGAGCATGCCGACCTGCTGGGCGGGCGTGAGCGGACGGTGGAGCGCGCGGTGACGAACGGGCGCACGTTCTTCCGGCTGCGGGCGGGCGGGTTTGCCGATCTGGCCGATGCGCGGCGCTTCTGCGTGGCGCTGGTGGCGACCGGCGCGGCCTGCATCCCCGTGCCGCAGTAGTGCCTTCGGCCGCGATCCTGGGGCTGGCGGGGCCGGACCTGACCGCCGACGAGGCCGCGTTCCTGCGGGACGCCGATCCGTTCGGGTTCATCCTGTTTGCCCGCAACGTGGATACGCCCGCGCGGCTCGCGCGTCTCACGGCTGCCCTGCGGGCTGCGGTGGGGCGCGATGCGCCCGTGCTGATCGACCAGGAGGGCGGGC
>DBBA01000095.1 GCA_002291955.1 Rhodobacteraceae bacterium UBA996
ACCAGCGTCAGCGCGGCCAGTTGTGCAAGCCCCATCGGGTCGATCGGACCGATGGTGAACAGCGGCGGCTCGCTGGCATCGGTGCCTTCCGGCACCGGGGGCTGGTCGAACTGGAGCGACTGGATGGTGATCACGTCGCCCCGCGCCTCGTCGAAGCCGACCGCCGAGGCGACCAGGTCACGCAGGCTGGCGAGTTCGGCCTCGGGCCGCGGTTCCCAGGTCGCGGTGCCGTCCTCGGCCGTGCCGCGCAGGCCGTCCACCAGCACGGCGACGGTGATCCGGCGCGTGGAGCCCGGCTGGCGCAGCACCTCGCGCGTGGTCTCGGACACCTCGAAGTTGGTCAGGTTGCGCGTCTCGCTGTCGCGGCTGGTGCTGGACCCGTTGCCGCCCGCGGCATCGCCCTCGGGCAGGTTCGAGGCGACGGTCACGTTCGCGGGCTGCTGCGCCTCGGACTGGCTCGACCGTTCCTCGACCTCGGAGCTGATCGCGACGCGGGTGTCGGGGTCGATCCGGCGCTCGGTGATCTGCTCGACGTCCGACAGCGTCTCGACGTTGACCTCGACGACCGCGGCCCCGGCGCCGACCCGCGCCGACAGGAGCCGCTCGACGTTCTGCTTCAGCGCTGCCGCGCGGTCATCGCCCGTGGCGCCCGCGGCACCCGCCATCTCGTCCCCGGCGATCACGGCCCCGGTCCGCGAATCGATCACCGACACGTCCGAGACCGCCATGCCCGCGACCGACCCCGACACCAGGTGCCGCACCGCGCGCGCCATCTCGGTCGTCAGCGCGCCCGACCGCGGCGTGACCGTGACCGAGGCCGTGGGCCGCGCATTGCGCTGGAACGGGCGGTTCGAGGTGGCGGCGATGTGCACGCGGGCGGTTTCCACCTGCGGGCTGGCCGCGATGGTGCGGGCCAGCTCGCCCTCCTTCGCGCGCCAGTAGGCGGCGTCGAACATCTGCGCGGTCGTGCCGAAGCCCGACAGGGAATCCAGCAGTTCGTAGCCCTGCGAGGCGGTCTGCGGCAGGCCCTGCCCCGCGAGCGTCAGGCGCAGCTGGTCGCGCAGGGTCGAATCGACGAAGATCGAGGTGCCCCGCACCTCGTAGGTCACGCCCTGCTGGTCGAGCGAGGTGACGACCCCGGCGGCGGATGCAGGATCGAGCCCGGAATAGAGCAGCGAGAGCGACGGCTGCGCGGCCATGCGGGCCAGCCCCAGGACCGCGGCAAAGGTGGCCGCGGCTGCCAGCAGGACGATCACCCGGCGCCGCCCGTCGAGCCCGTCCCAAGACGCGAGGAGATTGTTCAACGACCGCTCCCGTTCCGGCCAGGCTTCTGCCCGGCTTCGGGACAATTGATTGCTGCGGCTTAAGATTCGGTTAGTCGCTCTGCCCTAATGTCGGCTCCAGTCACGGGAACAGGCATGGCTTCATGGCGGAAGCGAAAACCACGGCAGAAGAGGCCCCGGTCAAGAAGAAGGGGGGTAAGCTCGGGCTTATCCTCGGGGTCGTGCTTGCGCTCGTGTTGGGCGGCGGCGGGTTCTATGCCGTGCATTCCGGCCTGATCCTTGCCCCGGCGCACGAGGGTGAGGAAGCCGCCGCCGAGGAGGAGGACCTGCCGTCGGCCGGTCCGCTTCCGGGGGTCGCCTTCGTGCCGGTCGATCCGCTTGTGGTGAACCTGGGGTCCGCGGGGTCGGGCAAGCACCTGCGGTTCCGCGCCCAGCTCGAGGTCAAGGCCGAGCATGCGGCGGATGTCACGCTGATGCTGCCGCGGGTGACCGACGTGCTGAACGGCTATCTGCGGGCGGTCAAGATCGAGGATCTGGCCGATCCGCTCGCCCTGCAGCGGCTGCGCGCGCAGATGCTGCGCCGCGTGCAGGTGGTCACCGGCGAGGGTCGCGTGCGCGACCTTCTGATCATGGAATTCGTGCTGAGCTGAGGGGGATGGCATGGCGCTGATCGCGGATATCCTGCTGATTGCCGGGGCGCTCGGGGCCGCGGTCTATTGCCTGGTGGTCGCGCGCAAGGTCACGCGGCTGGCCAGTCTCGAAGGCGGGATGGGCAATGCGATCGCGCTTCTGTCGGCCGAGGTCGACGACATGACCCGCGCCTTGGCGGCGGCGCAGGGCGCGGCGCGGGGATCGACGGCGCAACTGGCCGACCTGTCGGTCCGCGCCGAGGAAACCGCGCGGCGGCTCGAACTGCTGCTGGCGGCGATGCATGACTTCGAGGCGGGGTCGCGCGGTGGTCCGGTCCATGGGACCGCTGCCGACGCGCGCCCGGTGCCCCGGGCCGCCCCGCCCGACGACGCCGAGGTGGTCGGCGCTCCGGACGAGGGGGCGGACGCGCCGGGGGTGTTTCTGACCCGCCGGATGCGGGCCGACCGCGTGGCTTCGTGATGCAGGCCCGGACCCCTGCCGAATCGCCCCCCGCCAAGTCAGGCCGCCGCAGGCGACCGTCGGTCGCGGCGGTGGTCGCGGCGCTTCTGGTGCTGTCGGTCGTGGCGCGGCTTGCGTCGGGCAGCGGTGCTGCCATCGCCGAGGGGTTGGGCGCCCTCACACGCGCCGAAGCGGCGATCTCGGACGTCGCCGCCGATCCCGGCGCCGAGCCTGCGGTCTGCACGCCGCCGCCCGAACTGGCCGACATCCTGGACAGCCTGACCCAGCGCGAGGCACGCGTGACCGAGCTGGAGGCGAAGCTGGCCGACCGCGAGCGGCTGGTCGCGCTGGCCGAGGAGGAGGTGCGCGCCGGTCTGACCGCGCTCGAGACGGCTGAGGCGCGCCTGGCCGCGACCATCGCGACCGCGCAGGTTGCGGCCGAGAACGACCTCGCCAAGCTGACCAGCGTGTACGAGAACATGAAGCCCGCCGAGGCGGCCATCCTGTTCGGGCAGATGGACCCGGTGTTTGCCGCAGGGTTCCTTGGCCGGATGCGCTCGGACGCCGCGGCGGCGATCCTCGCGGGGCTGCCGCCGGACCTGGCCTATTCGATCAGTGTCGTGCTGGCCGGACGGAACGCGTCGGTCCCGACCGAGTGACGGCGCGTCCGGGCAAGGGTGCGACCGTGCCAAGACCGCAACCGGGTTAGGGAATGGCAACCTTTCTCTGTCAGCAAGACCCCGCGTGCCGTGCAGCCCTGAAGGAGACCCGCCATGATCGCCATCGTGGGCATCGTCATCGTTCTGGTGATGGTTTTCGGCGGCTACCTTGCCGCCGGGGGCAAGTTCACGCTCATCATCAAGGCTTTGCCCTATGAGCTGACGATGATCGGCGGCGCGGCGGTCGGCGCGTTCGTGGTGGGCAACGATGTCGCGGGGATCAAGCACACGCTCAAGGAAGCGGGCAAGATCTTCAAGGGTCCGAAGTGGAAGCCGGCCGACTACAAGGATCTGCTGTGCCTGCTGTTCGAGCTGATCCGCCTGCAGCGCCAGAACGCCGTCGCGCTGGAAGAGCATATCGAGAACCCCGAAAGCTCGGCCATCTTCCAGCGCTACCCGAAGATCCTGAAGGACCACGAGGCGGTGGAACTGATCTGCGACACGCTGCGTGCGGCGTCGATGAACTATGACGATCCCCACCAGGTGGAGGAAGTGCTCGAGAAGCGGCTGGAGGCGATGGCGCACCACGCCGGGCACCCGAGCCATGCCCTGCAGACCATGGCCGACGGCCTGCCGGCGCTGGGGATCGTGGCGGCGGTGCTGGGCGTGATCAAGACCATGGGGTCGATCGACCAGCCGCCCGAGGTCCTGGGCAAGCTGATCGGCGGCGCGCTGGTGGGCACGTTCCTGGGCGTGTTCCTTGCCTACGGGATCGTCGGGCCCTTTGCCAACAAGCTGAAGGGCATCGTCGAGGACGAGATGCATTTCTACCGCCTCATCCGCGAGGTGCTGGTCGCGAACCTGCACAGCCATGCGACCAACATCTGCATCGAGGTCGGGCGCCAGAACACGCCCGGGCACAATCGGCCGACCTTCTCGCAGCTCGAGGAAGCCCTGAAGGGCACGAAGCAGGAGGCGGCATGACCGGGACGACCCGGGACCGGTTGCGGCGATCTGGCCGGCGCCTGATGGTGGCGCTGGCCGTGGTGCTGGCCGTCGCGGGGTCTGAGGCGGCCGCGCAGACGCCCGCGAATGGCGCGGCCGCGGCCCCGGTCGCGGTGCGCTCGGGCAACCATCCGGATTTCGCCCGGCTCGTGCTGGTCTATCCCGACACGCGGCGGTGGAACGTCGTGCCGACCGATTCGGGGTACCGCGTCGACCTGTCCGGGACCGCGGCGTTCGACGTGTCCGCCGTGTTCGATCTGATCCCGCGTGACCGGATCGGCACCGTGGCGGGCGAGCCTGGTGGCAGCCTGCGCATCGACCTTGCCTGCGAATGCCACCTCGAGGTTCTGGAACTGCCGGGCCGCGGACTGGTCGTCGACGTGCGCGATGGTCCGGCACCGCCCGGAAACCCGTTCGATCTGCTTCGGCCCGACCCGCCCGCCGCGCAGGCGGACGCGCCACCGACCGCGCCGCGCGGTGCCGACATCCTTGCACGGCCAGCGGCGACTCCGCAGTTGTCCTTCGGTCTGTCACCGGCGCTGCCGGGCCCGGTGATGCCGGGCCCTGCACTGCCCCGTCCTGCGGGCGCGGACACCGAAATCGCGAGCGGTCCGCCCCCGCCTGCGCCGTCCGATCCATCCGCCCCTGCGGTCGATCCTGCGGTGGCGATCGCGCCCGTGGCGGACGGGACGGTGGCGGAC
>DBBA01000202.1 GCA_002291955.1 Rhodobacteraceae bacterium UBA996
GCCTGCGCGAGGACGAGGTGGCGTGGATCGTGGCCGCACGGGGCAACGGGTACCGCGAGGTCGCCGATGTCTGGCGCCGGGCGGGGGTCGCGCCCGCGACGCTGGTGCGCCTGGCGCAGGCGGATGCGTTCGCGGGGCTGGGGATCGACCGGCGCGCGGCGCTGTGGCAGGCGGCGGCGGTCAAGGGCGATGCGCCCCTGCCGCTGTTCGCGGGCGATCTGGAGGGCGAGGCGATCGCCGAACCCGCGGTGGTGCTGCCCGCCATGGGGGTGGGCGAGGCGGTGGTCGAGGATTACGTCGCGCTGCGGCTGACGCTGCGCAGCCATCCGCTGGCGCTTCTGCGGTCCCGCCTGAGCGGGGCCGCGGTGGCCGGGCGTATCGCTGCCGCGATGCCCGGCCCGGTCGCCGGGCCTGCGTCGACAGTCCAGGGGACTGGCCGGGCCGCCGTGGAGGGGCTGCACGGGCCCGGGTGGATGGATTGACCCGGGGCCGGATCGGTTCTGACACGGATCGGCCCCCGTGGACCGGTCGTGGTGGATCAGCCGCGGTGGAACGGTCCCGGCGGATTGGCCGCACCAGGTCACGGCCCGACCAGGCCGAACCGGAGGCGGCGCCCTTCCCGCTGCCGGGATTGGCGCCGGGTTGGCGCAGGCCGCGCGGCTGTCAGCGGACCACGAGGTCCGCGTGCAGGGCGCCCGCCGCCTTGATCGACTTGAGGATGTCGATCATGTCCATCGGCGCGACGCCGAGGGCATTCAGGCCCGCCACCACATCCGACAGCGTGGCGCCTTCGCTGATCTCGGCCAGGCCCGTGCCCGGTTCACGTTCGATCCCGACCTGGGTCCGGGGCACGACGATCGTCTCGCCCTCGGCAAAGGGGTTCGGCTGCACCACGATCGGCGCCTCCTCGACCCGCAGGATCAGGTTGCCCTGGCTGACCGCGACCCGGCTGATGCGCACGTCATCGCCCATCACGATGGTGCCCGACCGCTGGTCCACGACGACCCGCGCGATCCGTTCCGGTTCGACCGTCAGGCTTTCGATGTCGGCCAGCGCGTGGGCCGGGGACAGGGCGCGCGTCGCGCCGATGTCCAGCAGGACGGTGCCCGAGTCGAGCATGCGCGACACCGTGCGACCATAGTAGTCGTTCACCACATCCTCGATCCGGCGGGCGGTGGTGAAATCGGGCGAGCGGAGCGCGAGGCGGACCGAGGCCATCTGGGTGAAGTCGAACTCGATCTCGCGTTCCACGCGGGCGCCGCCCGGGATCACGCCGGCGGTTGGCACGCCCTGGGTGATGCTGGCGCCCTCGCCCTCGACCGAGACGCCGCCGGCGATGATCGTGCCCTGCGCCACGGCGTAGATCTGCCCGTCGGCGGCGTTGAGCGGTGTCATCACGAGGGTCCCGCCCAGCAGCGAGGAGGCGTCGCCGATGGCCGAGACGGTGATGTCGATGCGCCCGCCCGCGCGGGCGAAGGGGGGCAGGCTGGCCGTGACCAGCACGGCGGCGACGTTGCGCGGGCGGAACTGCTCGCCCGACACGTTGACGCCCAGCCGTTCCAGGATGTTGGCCATGATTTCTTCGGTGAAGGGCGCGTTGCGCAGCCCGTCGCCGGTGCCGTTCAGGCCGACGACCAGGCCGTAGCCGACCAGGTCGTTGCCGCGCACACCGTCGAATTCGACCAGGTCCTTGAGGCGGATCGGACCGGCCTGCAGGGGCAGGGCGAGGACGGCGAGCGCCACGGCGGCCGCCACGAGATGCCGGAGGACCATCACCGCAGGAACTCCGTCAGGGTCAGCCGGGAGAGCCGGGCGGTGAGCGTGTAGAGCGATTCCAGCTGCACCTGCACCTCCTGCGCGCGGGTGGCCGTGGCGAAGGGATCGATGTCGGTCAGTTCCGCGCGGGCGAGCTGGAGGGCTGCGGTGCGGCTGGCGTTGCGGGTCTCGGCCCGTTCGAGGGCGTTTTCGGTGGTGCCGACGCGGGCGCGGACCTGCGTCAGCGCATCCGTCGCGGCCAGGCCGCGTTCGGCGGCCAGGCGCAGCGTGTCGATCCGGTCGGTGTCGGTTGCGCCGAGCGGACCGGTGCCTGCGAGCGCCGCCAGCGCGGCGGCGGCCAGCGCGGCGCGCGGTTCGGCATCGGTGGCGCGGATGTTCTGGGGGATATCCTCGCCCCCGATGCGGACGGGTGCCAGCGCGGTTGCCGATCCCAGGTAGGCGACGGTGTCGTAGCCGCCGCCGGGCGCGAACCAGGCGTCGACCGCGGCCAGCGCGTCGGCGCGGGTGGGGGCGGCGTTCACGACGGTTTCGAGCGCCGCGAGGATCGTGTCCGGCGCGGCGAGCGCGGGTCCGTCGGTCGCGGTTCCGGCGAGGAGGCGGCGCCCGGCGACGTCGGAATTGAGCGCGCCGACCATCGCGGCGAAATCCGACCGCGATTCGGCGATGACGCGGGACGCCATTGCGGGCTGCGCGGGGGCGACGATGGTGAAGATGTTGTTCGCAAGCGTCGTCAGCGTGCCCTGTGTTCGCTCGAGCGCGGACTGCAGGATCGTCGCGAACTGCCCGGCCTCGGTCAGGGCGAAGCCTTCGGACTTCAGGGTGACGAGTTCGCGCTCGATCGCGGCGAGGGGCGAGCGGTCGCCCGAGGCACCGCCCTTGATGTCGGTGCGGCGCCCGGTCGAGAGTTCCTCGGTCAGGCGGTTGAGCTCGCGCGTGAGGGCGTTGTTCTGCCGCCGCGTCTGGAAGCCCTGGGCGAGATCGCCGATCGTCGTGAAGGTCATCATCCGATCCTCAGGAGTTGGTCGAGCATGTCTTCGGCGGCCTGGATCACGCGGGCATTCGCCGCATAGGCCTGTTCGATCAGCAGAAGGCGTTCCATCTCGGCGTCGGTGTCGACGCCGCGGTCGAGTTCGGCCTTGCGCAGGGTGGCCAGCGCCGCATCGGCGAAGCCGCGGGCCTGGTCCATGCGCTGTGCCTCGCCCGAGGTGGCGGCGAGGAGGTCGCCCGTCCGGCCCGACAGGCCGCGGGCGGCGCCGCCGAAGTCGCCCGAGACGGGCGTGCGCGCGGCCGTCAGGGCGGTGCGCAGGTCGTTCAGGAGGCCGGCGTTGCCGACCGGACCGGGAGCGGCCGCGCCGAGGCCGTCGCGCAGGCGCCAGCTGGCGCCGCCGGCGGTGGGATCGACCAGCGCGTTCAGGCGGATCCGGGTCGCAAGACCCGGTTCGTTCGCGGCGGCAAAGGCCGCGCCGGTGTCGGTGAACAGGCCCGCGGCCCCAGGCGCACGGGTGGCATCCACGGCCGGGTCCTGGAACCGCTCGACCAGGTCGCGCGCCAGCGAATCGAGCCGCGACTGGGCCTGCGGGCCCAGACCGTCGCGCACGCGGAAGGCGGCGGCGAGGTCGCCGCCCGACAGGGGACCGCGGTCGCCGATCTGCACCGGCGTGCCGTTCAGGGTGAGGCCCGACAGCGACCCTGCGGCGAGCGTCATGTCTTCCGTGATGGTTCCGGTGGCGGTGAAGCCGATGACCGCGGGGCGGCTGCCGTCGAGCAGCAGGCCGCCGCCGGGCGTGTAGAGCGCGACGGTGCCGTTCGGACGCGCCACCTCGCGCAGGGGGATGATGTCGGACAGGCCGTCGATCAGGCGCTGGCGTTCGTCCATCAGCGCGGACGGATCGGTGCCGCGCAGGGTGCTTTGCTGGATCAGCGCGTTCAGCCCGGAGACCCGGGTCAGCCCGCCGTTGAGCCGGTGCACCATGTCGGCGATGGCGGCGTCGGCATCGGTCCGGGCCTGCTGCACGTCGCGCGACATGTCGACAAAGCGCGTCGCCAGCGACTTGGCCTGGCTGGCGACGGCATCGAGCCGTCCGGCGATGTCGGGGCGGCTGGCCGCCTCGACCAGGGCGGCCTCGAACGTGGCGATGCGGCCCGAGAGCGAGGCGGCATCGTCGGGCGCGCCGACGGCCGCCTCGAAACTCGCGAGGAACGCGGCGAGGCGGTCGGTGCCGCCGGCCTCGGCCTGGGCGTCGCGGCGGCTGTTCAAGAGGCCCACGTCGACATCGCGCAGCACGTTGGCGACGCGCACGCCGGTGCCGGAGCTGCCGGTGAGCCGCGCCACAAGCTCGATCCGGCGCACGCCGTAGCCATCGGTCAGCGCGTTGGCCACGTTGCCGGACACAACCTCGGCCGACGTGCCCGAGGCCGTGAGGCCGGACAGCGCGATCGTCAGGGACGATGAGATCGACATTCAGGCCTCCTTCGAAGGCGGGTGCGGAGCGTTCGGCCCCGTTACCGTTTGATGTTAGTGGTTTCCTGCAGCATCTCGTCCACGGTCTGGATGACCTTGGCGTTCGACGAATAGGCGCGCTGGGTCTGGATCAGGCTGGTCAGTTCGCCCGCCACGTCCACCGCCGATTCCTCGAGCGCGAAGCTGACGACGTCGCCGGTCGGACCGTCGCCCGCGTTCCACAGGAAGAACGAGCCGGACTGGTTCGACAGGCCGTAGGTCTGGTTGTCGAAGGCGAACAGGCCGTTCGGGTTCGGCACGTCCACCAGCGGGATCTGGTAGAGCGTCCGGGTGATCCCGGTGTCGAAGTTCGCGCGGACGAAGCCGTTCGCATCGACCTCGACCGAGGTCATGTTGCCGACCGGGAAACCGTCCTTGGTGATGGCGGTGGGCGCGAAGCTGTCGGACAGCTGGGTCATCACGCTGCCGTCGCCGATGCGGCCGACGGTGATTTCCAGTGGGCCGCCCGCCGCGGCGATCGAGAAGGACCCGGTCGCGGCGTTGTAGGCGCCGCCGGTCGCGCCGGCCGTCACCGAGGCGAGCGTGCCGCCCGCGGTGCGGGTATCGTCGAACACCAGCGTGTATTCGCCCACGACCGCGTTGCCCTGCGCCGAGTCGCGCAGCACCATCGTCCAGGTGTTGGACAGGCCGGTGACCGGAGGGACCGGTACGGTCGGTGTGTAGGTCACGTTGATCGACTGCGAGGTGCCGAGGTTGTCGAAGTATTCGACCGACAAGGGCAGGGCGGCACCGGTCGATCCGACCTCGGTCTCGCTGGCCGGGAGGTTCACGCCGAGCGTGATCGCGGTGGTCGGTTCGGCGGCGAACTGGTTGGTCTGGATCTGCACCGGGACCAGCCCCGCCTGCGTGTCGCGCGGCAGGGGCGGAATCGTTCCGTCGGGGTTCGCGGGCCAGCCGAGCAGGACAAGGCCGGTGGAGGTCTTGAGGATGCCGTTCGCGTCGGTCCGGAAGGACCCCGTCGTCGTCAGCAGCATCGGGAAGTCGGCGGTGGCCGAGATCAGCGACGATTCCTGCGTGACCGGCAGGAAGCCGCGGCCGCGGACGGCAAGGTCGGTCGGGTTGTTGGTGGGCTTGAGCGCCCCCGCCTGGTCGATCAGGCGCATCGTGGTGACGCGCACCCCGCCCGCGGAATAGGTGCCGCGGCTGGAGTTGATGACCATGGAATGGAATTCGGTCGCGGCCCGCTTGTAGCCGTTCGTCGAGGAGTTCGCGATGTTGTCCGAGATCGTTGCAAGGCGGCTGGCGTTCGAGGCGAGGCCCGCCACGCCGGCGTTGAGGGAGCTCGAGATGGTCATGTCGCGCCTTTCTGAAGCCTGAACCGCTGTCCTCCCTAAGCCCCCCCGCTTAATGCCCACCTAACCCGTCAAGTTTTCACGACTTTGACCGCAGCAGGATGACCTCAACCCGGTTGTTGCGGGGCGCGAAGGCGTTCACCGTCACGGGGTCGCGGTCGGCGAAGCCCGCGACGCGCCGCACGCGGTTGGGGTCGAACCCGGACAGGCCCAGCATCTGGCGCAGGCGGTCGGCGCGGTCCTGCGACAGGTCCCAGACCGGGCTGACGGCCAGCGTCTCGGGGTAGGCGCGGACGTGACCGTTCACGGCGACGTCGTTGGTGACGGCCTGGAACACCGAGGCCACGACGTTGACCAGCAGCGTCAGGATCGCGGTGGGCTGGTCGGTGTCGCCGTCGAACAGGGGGGCGCCGGGGGCATCGAAGATCTCGACCACCAGCCCCTCGTCGGTCACCCGGGTGACGATGTGGCGCGCCACCAGTTCGGCGACCATGCTTTCGCCGCTGCGGGCGGTCAGCGCCTGTTCCACGGCGGCGAGCAGTTCGGCCTCGCCCTCGCGGCCGTCCTCGGCATCCTCGGACGTGCCGACGGGGCCGCGCGCGGCATCGCTTTCGGTCGGGCGCGACTGGCTGGCGCCGGTCCCCGACTGGGCCAGGGTCTGTTCGGAAAAGACACTGTCCCCGCCGAATGCGCCATCCCCGCCACCCGAGACCCGGTTGATCGGGACGGTGGGGTTGAAGTAGTCGGCAATCCCCTTGCGCTGCTTTTCCGTGGTTGCGTTCAGCAGCCACATCAACAGAAAGAAGGCCATCATCGCCGTGACGAAATCGGCATAGGCGACTTTCCAGGCCCCGCCATGGTGCCCGCCGCCTCCGCCGGATTTCTTCCGCTTGATGATGACCGGCGCGTTCGCTTTCGCGGCCATGGTCACACCCGTATCTCACCCATCGTCAGGGGTAGCAGGGGGGAGTGAACGGGGACTTAAGCGGCGCGGGGCGGCGATCTGTGCATTCCTGCGCAGAAATGGTGGCGGCGCGCGGCTTTGATTCCCGTGGCGCGCAGCTATCTGCGGGGCAACGCCGGACGGACCGGCCAAGGGAGACTGCCATGATCACCGATATCACCGGGCTGCACCACGTCACGTCCATTGCCAGCGGGGCGCAGGCCAACAACGCGTTCTTCACCGGGCCGCTGGGGCTGCGGCGGGTGAAAAAGACCGTCAATTTCGACGCACCGAACGTCTATCACCTGTATTACGGCGATGCGGCGGGCAGCCCCGGCAGCGTGATGACCTATTTCCCGTTCCCGGGCGCGACCCGGGGCCGCCCCGGCGCGGGCGAGGTAGGCGAGACCGCGTTCGCGGTGCCCGAGGGGAGCCTGGGCTGGTGGCAGGAGCGGCTGGCCGGCGCGGGCGTGGCCGGGCTGGCCGAGGGCGCGCGGTTCGGCGCGAGGCGGCTGGCGTTCCGGGGGCCGGATGGCGACGGGTTCGCGCTGGTCGAGGCGCCGGGGGATGCGCGGCCGGGCTGGACCGGGAACGGCGTGCCCGGTGATGCGGCGATCCACGGGTTCCACTCGGCGACGCTGCGGCTGCGCGACGGGGGCGCCACGGCCGAGCTTCTGCGGTTCATGGGCTATGCGGAACAGGCGCAGGAGGGCGCGGTGACGCGGTTCGTGCGCGAGGGCGGGAACGGCGCGCATGTGGTGGACCTGGAGGTGCTGCCCGGCGCGCGGCCGGCCGATCAGGGCGCGGGGTCGGTGCACCACATCGCCTTTGCCGTGCCGGACCGGGCCGCGCAGGACCGGGTGCGCAAGGCACTGGCCGATACCGGGCATAGGGTGACGCCGCCGATCGACCGGGACTATTTCTGGGCGATCTACTTCCGCACGCCGGGCGGGGTGCTGTTCGAGGTTGCGACGGATGAACCCGGGTTCGCCCGGGACGAGGCACCCGAGGCGCTGGGGCAGGGTCTGATGCTGCCGAAACAGCACGCGCACCTGCGCGAGGTGCTGCAAACGACGTATCTGGAACCGATCACGGACTGAGGGCCATGTACCATTTCCGCGAAACCGCAGGGGCGCCGGGCGCGCCCCTGATCCTGACGTTCCACGGCACCGGCGGATCCGAGGACCAGTTCCACGGGTTGGCCGAGCAGGTCCTGCCGGGGGCGCATGTGGTGTCGCCCCGTGGCGACGTGTCCGAGGGCGGGATGGCCCGCTATTTCCGCCGCACGGGCGAGGGTGTGTATGACATGCCCGACCTGTGGGCGCAGGTGGACGCGATGGCGGCGTTCATCCGCGATACCGCTGCGCGCGTGGGGGCAACCGACGTGCGGGCGTTCGGCTATTCCAACGGGGCCAACATCCTGGCGGCGGTGGGGTTCCGGTATCCGGGGCTGGTGGCGCGCGCGGGCCTGCTGCACCCGCTGATCCCCTGGACCCCGGACCCGCAGCCGGGGCTGGCAGGGGTGCCGGTGCTGGTGACGGCGGGGCAGCGCGATCCGATCTGCCCGGCGCCGGGAACCCGGGCGCTGGTGGCGTGGTACGGCGCGCAAGGGGCGCGCGTGACCGAGCACTGGCACCCGGGCGGGCACGAGATCGACCGGGGCGAGATCGCGGTCCTGGCCCGGTTCCTGCAGGACTAGGGTCTGGTTCCGACAGGGCTAGGCGCGGTGGCCCGCTGCGCCTAGGGTGCCGTGGCAACCACCAGGGCGACCCGACCCCGATGATCGACAAGCTGGAGATGTTCCTGGCGCTGGCCCGCGAGCGCCATTTCGGGCGCGCGGCCGAGGCCTACGGGGTGACGCAGCCCACGCTGTCGTCGGCGATCCGCGCGCTGGAGGACACGCTGGGCGTGCAGCTGGTGCGGCGCGGGTCGCGGTTCCTGGGCCTGACGGCCGAGGGCGAGCAGGCGCTGCTGCGGGCGCGGGCCATCGTGGCCGAGGCGCGCGCGCTGAAGGCCGAGATGCGGGCGGCGGGCAGCGCGGAGGACGGGCTGACCGGCACGCTGCGGCTGGGCGTGATCCCGACCGCGCTGCCGATGGTGGCCGACGTGACCGGGCCGCTGGCCGCGCGCCACCCGGGGCTGCGCCTGACGATCCTGTCGATGACATCGGCGGACATCCTTGCGGGGATCGCGGCGCTGGATCTGGATGCGGGGCTGACCTATCTCGACAACGAACCGCTGGGCGAGGTCGCCCGCGTGCCGATCTATGCCGAGACCTACCGGTTCCTGTGCGCCGCGGACGCGCCGCTGGCGGGGCGGGCATCCGTCACCTGGGCCGAGGCGGCGGCGCAGCCCCTGTGCCTGCTGACCGGGGACATGCAGAACCGCCGGATCCTGGCCCAGCACCTGGGCGCCGCGCCCGAGACACGGATCGAGTCGAATTCGGCGCTGGCGCTGGTCTCGCATGTGCGGACCGGGCGCTGGGCGTCGGTCGTGCCGACGGTGCTGGCCGATCTGGTCGCCGCGGGGGGCGCCCTGGCGGCGGTGCCCGTGGTCGAGCCGCAGGTGCGGCACATGGTGGGGCTGGTCCACGCGCCGCGCGACCCGCCGGTGCCGGCGCTGGCCGCGCTGCTGGAGGTGGTGCGTCGGCTGGGCGAACAGGCGGCCCGGGGGGCCTAGGCTGTGTTGACAAA
>DBBA01000310.1:0-7119 GCA_002291955.1 Rhodobacteraceae bacterium UBA996
TGCTGCCGGTCGATGCGGTGTTCGAAACCGTCTATGACCTGCCCACGTTTTCCATCACGCTCGACCGGGTGATCGAGGCGCTGGCCTCGCGCGGGGCCACTCATCTGGCGATCATCGACGCCTGCCGCGAGAACCCGTTCCCGAACCTGCGGCTGGCGGCCGATCTGGACGCCAACATCTTCGAGGCGCAGTCGGGGTTCGAGGTGCTGCGTACGCCGCTGAACTCGCTGGTCGCGTTCTCGACCAGTCCCGGCGAGGTGGCGCTCGACGGTCCGCCCGGTGCGAACAGCCCCTACACCGCGGCCGTTCTGGCCGCCGCCCGCGCGGCGCCGCAGGAAAGCGTGCTGACACTGTTCAGCCTGGTGCGCGAACAGGTCTATACGGCGACCGCGGGACGGCAGGTGCCGTGGGAAAGCTCGACCCTCGTGCGGCCGTTCGCGCTGATGAGCCGGGGGCTGGTGGCTGTGGTTCCCGTGCAGGCGACCGTTCCGCAGGGCGAGACGGCGCCCCGCGCGGGCGAGGTGACCGCGCTGCCCGCGTCGGCGTCCGTCACGCTGCCCCTCGACCGGCAGGTGGCGCTGGCTGACCGGATCGCGGATGCGCTGGGAACGCCGCTGGTCGCCCCGGCGCTGGTTGCGCCACCGGCCCAGGGCGGGCTGACCGTGACCGATGACGGCACCGACCTGATCTATCGCCCGGACTTCGCCGAGGTGCGGGCAACAGACCTTGACACCTTCCGCCACGAGGATGCCTTCAGGATCGAGACCGGCCTGCCCGGCCAGCGCGCCGAGGTCGAGATCCGCCTGACCCTGCAGGCGCTGGTCTGCGACGTGCAGGCGGGCGATGCGCTGGACCTGCAGGGCGTGGGCCTGTGGCGCCTGCCGAACGAGATCGTGCCCGCGGCGGCGCTGGACGCCTGCACCGCGGCCGTGGGGGCTGCTCCGGACGCCGGGAGGTTCCACTACCAGCTTGGCCGGGCAGAGCAGGCCCTGGGCGATCTGGAAGGTGCTTTCGCAAGCTTTGGCCGGGCGGCGTAGCTTGGCCATGTCCGTGCGCTGACCGCGCAGGCATCCCTGATGCTGACGAGCCGCGTGGACCGGACCCTGTTCGACATCCCGGCGGACGAGGCCGCGGCCCTTGCTGCGCTGGACCGGGCGATCGACGCCGGCGACCCCTTCGCGATGCACGTCCGCGGGCAGCGGCTGCTGCGGAACGGGCCGACGGACGCGGACCGGTCGCGCGGCTGGGAACTGCTGAACCGCGCGGCGGAACTGGGCCACACCTATTCGATGAACGAGCTGGGCATGACGTTCATGCGGCCCGAAGGCGGGCGTTACCTGCCCGAACGCGGACTGGCCTTCCTGAACGCATCGGCGGCGCGGGACGACATCTATGGCTGGGACAACCTGGGCCGGGTGGCGCTGTATGGCTGGGACGGGCAGCCGCCCGACCCCGCGCGCGCGCGGGACTGGTTCGTGACTGCGGCCGAGGGCGGGCATCCGTTCGCGCCGTCGGAACTTGGGTGCATGATCGTGGGCGGCAAGCTGGGTGCGCCCGACTGGGCCGCGGCGGTACGCTGGTACGACATCGGGCTGGCGCGGGGTGACGGCTGGGGCGGCGCGAACGGGGCCTGGGTGATCCTGAACGAGCAGCCCGCGGGGCTGACCCCGGCGAATGCCGCGGTGCGGGCCGCCAAGGCCGTGCACCTGCGCGACGCCGATGCGGCGGGGGATGCGCGGGGGCTTCTGGCCCGGCTCGACGCGCGCACGCTCGCCGCGGGGACACAGACGCTGCTGAACGACCTTGGCGCGGGGATCGAGGTCGATGGGGCCTTTGGTGCCGGGTCGCGCGCGGCGCTGGCCACGGCGCTGGCCGCGGCCGGGGTGGCGGCGTCGGCCGACACGCCCGAGGGGCGGCTTCTGGATGCGGCGCGCGCCTGGTGGGCGACGCGGCCGGTGCGGCCGGACGTGTTCTAGGTGACCGCCCTGCCGGGCTGATCGCCCCGGGGAGAGAGCGGCGGAACCGTACCGACCGTGGGGGCTGGGTTTTCCCGAGAGCCTGGATGTCCAGGTGGGGACCAGATACCGGGACCACGATCCCGGCAGAGCCAGCCCCCTCGAGAATGAGTATCGGCCACTGGAAAAGGGCCCCTGCACGCGAAGGACAGAACCGCCAAGCCAAACGTAGGCGCACGGCGGTCCGGGGGCAAGGGTGTGCGGCCTGCCCCTTCACGGGCGCGGGGCGGCGATCTAGGGTCGGGGCATGCTGGAAGTCTGCGTGGATACGTATCAGGGCGCCGTGGCCGCCGTGCAGGGGGGCGCGGGCCGGATCGAGTTGTGCAGTTCGCTGTCCGAGGGCGGGCTGACGCCATCTGCCGGGCTGATGCGCGCGGCGGCGGGCTTGGCCGTGCCCTGCTACGCGATGATCCGGCCGCGCAGCGGGCTGTTCGCGTTCTCGGACGACGAGGTGGCGATCATGCTGGCCGACATCGCGACCGCGCGCGCGGCGGGGCTGGCCGGGGTGGTGCTGGGGGCGCAAGGCGCCGATGGGGCGCTGGACGTGGCGATTCTCGGGCGGCTGGTGGAGGCGGCCGGGCCGCTCGGGTGCACGCTGCACCGGGTGATCGACGTGGTGCCCGATCCGCTGGCGGCGGTGACGCAGGCCATCGGACTGGGGTTCGAGCGCGTGCTGACCTCGGGCGCCGAGCCGTTTGCCCCCGACGGCGAGCCCCTGATCCGGCGGATGGTGGACCTGGCTGCCGGGCGCATCTCGGTCATGCCGGGCTGCGGGCTTGACCCCGGGAACGTGGCCGCCGTCATGCGCGCGACGGGGGCGAGGGAGGCGCATGCGGCCTGCCGGGTGCCAGTTGCGGGAGATCCGGCATTCTCGGACTTCGACCCGCCGGGCGGGCGGTTCGAGACATCCGCGGCCGAGGTACGCCGGATGGTTGCGGCGATGGTGGCGGGGTAGCGGGCGGGCGGAAGTCGGCGACGGCGGGTTCCGTCGGAAGGGTGCACGGACGGCAAGGGATCGCCCCTGTCCACGGTGAAGGGCTTCCTTTGGCCTTGACCGGCCGGTCAGCGCGCCGGGCTGGGCCTTGCGTGGTCTTGAATCAAGCCCACGCGCACGGCTGTGGATGCCGTCCCGCAAGAGCGCTCCCGGATCGATCCGCGGGCGCGGACGTCCGCGAATTTGGGCAAGACGATCAACGGAATGCCCCACCGCGCAGCCGCAGATTGCTCCGCGACAAGTCCGACACGCGCCGCGCGCCCATCAGCTTCATGCCACGCACCCGTTCCTCGCGCATGAGCCCGAGGGCCCGTTCGACGCCTGGCTGGCCCGCCGCGGCCAATGCGAACAGGGAACAGGAGCCGAGAGCCACAGCCTTTGCACCAAGCGACAGTGCCTTGATCACGTGATTGCCGCGGGTGAACCCGCCATCCACCATGACATCCATGCGGTCGCCCACCGCATCGACGACCTCTGCCAGCTGATCGAAGGGCGCGCGCGTCCCGTCCAGTTGGCGCCCGCTGTGGTTGGACAGGATGATCCCCGCACACCCGATCTCGGCCGCACGGATGGCATCTGCGGGCGCCATCACGCCCTTCAGGCAGAACGGCCCGCCCCGGTCGCGCACCATCGCGGCCACATCGTCCCAGTCCATGGCTGGATCCAGCATCTCGGTGAAGTAGCGGCTGATCGACATGGTCGTGCCGCCCAGATCCACGTGCTGGTCCAGCTGCGGCAGGGACAGTTTCTCGTGCCGCAAAAGGTTGATCCCCCACCTCGGCTTCCGCACGAAATCAGGCAAGGCCAATATCTTCGGCCGGAACGGAATGCCGAAACCGCTGCGCTTGTCGCGCTCGCGGTTTCCGCCGGTGATGCTGTCAACGGTCAGCATCATCACCTCGACCCCGGCCTGCCGGGCCGATTGCATCATGGCCGTGTTCAGCCCGCGGTCGCGGTGGAAATAGAACTGGTAGCACTGGGGCTTGGGATAGGCTCTCCGCACTCGTTCAAGGCTGACGGTGCCGATGGACGAAACGCCGAACATGGTCCCGAACTTCGCGGCAGCCGAGCCGGTTGCCATCTCCCCTTCATGGTGGAACACCCGTTGCAGTGCCGTCGGTGACAGGTAGACCGGCAACTCGAGCCGCTGCCCCATGACGGTCACGGACAGATCGACCTCGCGGACGCCGCGCAGGACGTTGGGAACCAGGTCGCAGTCTTCGATGGCGGCCGCGTTACGCCGCTTGCTGACTTCGTCGTCTGCGCCGCCGTCGATGTAGTCGAAGATGGCACGCGGGACACGGCGACGGGCCAACGACCTGAAATCGCAAAAGTTATGGCAGTCCGACAGCATCATGGCTTACCCTCGGTCCCCTGAAAGGGTCGCATTCCCCTTCGCCAGATGGGTGTCCTCGGCTTCGCAAGCCGGGAGAGACACCGTGGACGCGGGGGACTTGTCGCGACCATCTCTGAAGTGCGTCCCCCCGGGGGCCTGACTGTACCCGACATCCGGCGCGGTGTCGCTGACCGATCAGGCCCGTCGCGCGCGCCGGTGGACCATGTCCCTCGGCGATACCTTCACCGCGCCGCGCAAGACCCGGCGGCAGGGTGCTTCAGGGACGACCGTCCGCTGTTCGCGCCCAACCCGTCCGATCGCAGGGACTTGCCAGATGTTTCCTTTTTGTTCACACTCCACGCGCAATGGCCGATGTTCTGACCCCGGACCCCGCCCATACCACACTGCTGCCTGGCCAGCGTCTGGCGCGGGGGGTGTGTCGGTGTCTGCTGGCCCAGGGCTTTGCCACGGTCACCGAACTGGTGCCCGCGCCCGGGCTGCGGGTGGACGTGATGGCGCTGGGGCCGAAGGGCGAGGTCTGGGTGGTGGAATGCAAGTCGGGGCGGGCGGATTTCCTGGCCGACCGCAAGTGGCAGGGCTATCTGGACTGTTGCGACCGGTTCTTCTGGGCGGTGGACGCCGACTTTCCGGTGGACCTGCTGCCCGACGGGACCGGCCTGATCCTGGCCGATGCCTGGGATGCCGAGGTGATGCGGATGGGGCTTGAGACGCGGCTCGCGCCCGCACGGCGCAAGGCGGTCCTGCTGACCTTTGCCCGGACGGCGGCGCTGCGCCTGCAGGGATTGCGCGATCCGGGCGCGGTCGGGTGGAGCGGCACCTGATCCCGGTGACCGCGCTGCGCCCCGAGGGTCACGGGCCGCGGCGCGGTCCCGGCTTGCCGGTCCCGGCGTTGCCCGGCCCCTTGCCGCCAGTGCGCCCGCGATCCTGGCCGCGCGCAACCTCGGCGGCCAGGCGCAGTTCCTCGGCGATCTCGTCCGCCTCGTCGGGTTCGAAATCCATCGGGACACGGAAGCCCGCGCCTTCGACCAGGATGCGGACCATCGCACGGTCGGTGGGGCCGACGGTCAGGGTTGCCTCGATGTCGCTGTCCTCGTCCACCCCTGCCCCCCTTTGCGGCCTGCGCCGGGCGACACTGGCCCGAGGCGGGTGGACTTGCAATCGTGCGGACCCTTGGCTACACCGCCGCGCGTGCCGCCTTAGCTCAGTTGGTTAGAGCACCAGATTGTGGATCTGGGGGTCCCCCGTTCGAGCCGGGGAGGCGGTACCACCCCCGTCCAACCGAACGAGCGTCACGCGCCGCGGCCGGACTTGCGCCGCGGGCGCCGCCGGGGCAAATGCACCCGACACCCGGCAGGAGGCCCGCCATGACCCATTCCGTCGCGATCCTTGGGGCGTCCGGCTATACCGGGGCGGAACTGGTCCGCCTGATCGCCACGCACCCGTCCCTGCGCATCGCGGCGCTGTCGGCGGACCGCAAGGCCGGGCAGCCGATGGCGGCGGTGTTCCCGTTCCTGCGGCACCTCGACCTGCCGACGCTGGTGACCATCCCCGAGATCGACTTTGGCACGGTGGACCTGATCTTCTGCGCGCTGCCGCACGGCACCACGCAGGAGGTGATCGCGGCGCTGCCCCGGGACAAACGGATCGTGGACCTGTCGGCCGATTTCCGGCTGCGCGACCTCGCGGCCTATCAGACGTGGTACGGCAAGCCCCATGCCGCGCCCGACCTGCAGGCGGAAGCCGTCTATGGCCTGACCGAGTTCTACCGGACCGAGATCGCCGCCGCCCGGCTGGTGGCGGGCACGGGGTGCAACGCCGCGACCGGGCAGTATGCGCTGCGGCCGCTGATTGCTGCCGGCGTGATCGACCTGGACAACATCATCATCGACCTGAAGGCGGGCGTCAGCGGCGCCGGGCGGTCGCTGAAGGAGAACCTGCTGCACGCAGAGTTGTCGGAGGGGGCGCATGCCTATTCCGCGGGGGGCACGCACCGGCACCTGGGCGAGTTCGACCAGGAGTTCTCGGCCGTGGCGGGGCGGCCCGTGCGGGTGCAGTTCACGCCGCACCTGATCCCGGCGAACCGCGGGATCCTGGCCACCGTCTATGTCAAGGGCGACCCCGCGACGGTTCACCGCACGCTGGCCGCGGCCTATGCGTCCGAGACGTTCCTCGAGGTGCTGCCGATGGGCGAGTTGCCGTCGATCCGGCACATCCGGGGCTCGAACTTCTGCCACATCGGCGTGACGGGCGACCGTATCCCGGGCCGCGCGGTGGTGGTCGCCACGCTCGACAACCTGACCAAGGGATCGTCGGGCCAGGCGATCCAGAACGCGAACCTGATGCTGGGGCTGCCGGAAACCGACGGGCTGATGCTGGCGCCGGTGTTCCCCTGATCCTATCTTGGGCCAATCCGGGGCGCCGTCCGGGAGGGGACCGATGAAGAGCCTGAAGAAGACCCGCCGCATCCAGATCATCGCTCTTGCCGCGGTGGCGCTGACGCTGTCCACCGCGCTGATCGGCTGGGCCATGCGCGACGGGATCAACTTCTTCTATTCGCCCGCGCAGATCGCGGCCGAACCGCCGCCCCCCGACCGCAACCTGCGCATCGGCGGGCTGGTCGAGGAGGGGACGCTGGTCCGTGGTCAGGGCGCGACGATCACCTTCAACGTGACCGACCGCGCGGCGAGCATCCCCGTGACCTACACGGGCATCGTCCCCGACCTGTTCCGCGAAGGCGAGGGCGTGGTGGCGCA
>DBBA01000310.1:7508-8765 GCA_002291955.1 Rhodobacteraceae bacterium UBA996
GACGAGACCTACATGCCCAAGGAAGTCATCGACGCGCTGAAGGAACAGGGCGTCTATGTGGAGCCCGGGACCTAGGGCGTTGCGCCCGCGGGCCGTGGCAGCGCGCGGACCCTTGCGCACGGATTAACCGCCAAAGCCGACCTTGCCGCCATTCCAACGGCAAGGGCTGGCCCATGAAATCCGTCGCTGAGATCGCCGATGAAATCCTCGACCGCGAGGGTGGCTATGTGAACGACCCCGACGATCCGGGCGGGGCGACGAACCACGGCGTGACGATCCACACGATGCGCGCGCTGGGAGTGGACCTGAACGGCGACGGCCGGGTGACCGAGGTGGACGTGCGCCAGCTGGGCCGGGCCCAGGCCAAGGACATCTACATCGAGCACTACTTCGTGCGCCCGAACATCGCGGCCCTGCCCGAGGTGCTGCATGCGACCGTCTTCGACATGTACGTGAACGCGGGCGGCAATGCGGTGAAGATCCTGCAGCGCCTTCTGAACGACATGGGCCACGGGCTGACGGTGGACGGGGTGATCGGGCCGAAGACGGCCGAGGCCGCGCATCTGGCCCACGCGAACGCGCCCCGCCACCTGGCCGACGCCTATGGCATCGCGCGGCGGAACTACTACTACGCCATCGGCGACCGGCGGCCCGCCAGCCGCAAGTACATCCGCAAGCGCGACGGCGGCAAGGCGGGCTGGATCCGCCGCGCCGAGGAGTTCATCTCGCCCCGCTACCACCTGACGGACGCCGAGCATGCCCGGAGGATGGCAGCGTGGGGTTGATCGGGGCGATCTTCGGCGCGCTGTTCGGGTCGGGGCGCAACGTGGTGACCGAGACGGTCGAGGTGTTCCGCCCCAACGCGGAAGCCGAGGCCGCGCGCACCGCGGCCTTCCAGGCGGCGGCGCTGGGGCAGTTCTCGACCGAGTTCCTGCATGCGCGCACGGGGCGGTTCGACCGTTTCGTGGACGGGCTGAACCGCCTGCCACGGCCGATGATGGCGTTCTCGGTGATCTTCCTCCTGGGCTCGTCCATGGTCGATCCTGTCTGGTTCGGAAGCCGGATGGCCGGTCTGGCGCTGGTGCCCGATCCCCTGTGGTGGCTGCTGGGCGCGATCGTCAGCTTCTATTTCGGCGCGCGGCATCAGGCAAAGACGCAGGATTTCCAGCGTTCGGCGGCCGAAACCGCGATCCTGGCAGAGCGGCTGGCGGCACAGGCGCCCCGTGAACCCGGCCTTGGGGGCCTTCCCGCCGCGGA
>DBBA01000310.1:9173-10259 GCA_002291955.1 Rhodobacteraceae bacterium UBA996
GGACACCGCAAACCCCGCGCTCGCCGACTGGCGCGCGAACCGCTGACAGGGCCCGACCGTGGAAACGCAACTCATCAACGCGCTGTCGGCCCACGGACCCTGGGTGATGCTGGTGTTCTACCTGCTCTGGCGCGACCTGCAGAAGGAAGCCGCCACCCGCGAGGCGCTGACCAAGAACACCCAGGTCCTGACCGAGATGACCACGCTCGTGCGCGAGCGGCTGGGACGGGGGTAGGGCACGATGCGCGGCAGCTTGTGGAGATCGGTTCTCGGCTGGATCGGCCGCCTTGGCCGGTCGGCCGGGATCGAGGACGCGCGGCGGCGCAACACGCGGGCGGCCGAGGCGCTGGATGCGGCCCTGAAGGAGGTCCTGCACGAATGAAACAGGCAATCCTGATCTTCCTGGCCGTGGCGGGGGTGTTCCAGCTGGGCAACCGGGTGCTGGAAGCCCCGGGCGTGCACGACATCGCGCAGGGCGCGACAGCCCTGATCGCGCTGGTCATCGCGGGCACGTTCCTGTGGCTGTGGGCGCGGCGGGCGACTCCGCTGGCGCTGGGCATGGCGCTGTCCTGGGCGGGGGCCGGGCTGATGCTGGGCTGGTGGTGGGCCTATGGCCTGATGGGGCGACCCGCGACGATGGCGTCCAGCCCGGTCGTGCTGCACTTTCTGGCGCTCTACGCCGTGGGGGCGGCGCTGCACCTGGCGGTCATCGCACGGTCCTTCGACCTGCCCGAGCGCGGCATGATCCTGCCGATGCTGGTTGCCGCCGCTGCCGCCTGGGCGGCGTCGCTGGGGTTCTGAAACGCCGCCGGCCCCTCACACCGGCGCGAGGGGCCCCGCGACCACTGGCCACAGACCATTGGCGCGGGGCCCGCCAGGGCCTATCCTGCGGTTCATGCTGAACGAACTTGCCCATTTCGCCCTCATCCTGGCCCTGATCGTGGCCGTTGTGCAGACCGTGGTGCCGCTGGTCGGCGCGCAACGGGGCTGGCGCGGCTGGATGGCCGTGGCCGAACCCGCCGCCACCGCGCAGGTGGTCCTGATCGGATTTGCCTTTGCCGTGCTGACCTGGGCCTTCGCGGTCTC
>DBBA01000331.1:0-242 GCA_002291955.1 Rhodobacteraceae bacterium UBA996
CCCCGGCCCCCGCCCCCGCCGCTGTCGCGCCGGAACCCGCGGCACCGCCACCGGCGCCCGCGGTCGAGGACGGCCCGCCCAAGCCCAAGCGGCGCGGCTGGTGGTCGCTGGGCGGCTGATCCGGTCGGCTGATCCTGGGGGCTTCCCCGGGCGCTTGCGGGACGACACGTCTGCCAGGGCGGGCTTCGGTCCGCCCTGTGCGCATCCGGCGGCAGGCATCGTCCGGGGCGACGGGGTCCGGG
>DBBA01000331.1:576-4059 GCA_002291955.1 Rhodobacteraceae bacterium UBA996
GCGACGGGGTCCGGGGCGACGGGGTCCGGGGCGACGGCGTCCGGGGCGACGGGCCCGCGATGACGCGGGCGTGTCGTGACAGCGCGCGCGGTTCGGCATAAGCCACGCCATCCGCAGGCCCCCCCGGACAGGAGCCCCGATGTTCGGCATCGACATCTTCGACGCGAGCCTGATCCCGGCCCTGTCGGTGGCCGTGCTGGCCGGCATCCTGTCGTTCCTCAGCCCGTGCGTGCTGCCGATCGTGCCGCCGTACCTTGCCTACATGGGCGGGATCACCATGTCCGAGATGGGTGGGGGCCAGGCCGCTGCGCGGCGCCGGGCGCTGGGGGCGGCGGTATTCTTCGTCCTGGGCCTGTCCACGGTATTCCTGCTTCTGGGCTTCACCGCATCCGCCTTTGGCCGGTTCTTCCTGATGAACCAGGGCTGGTTCGTGGGGGCCGCGGGCGTTGTCATCATGCTGTTCGGGGCGCATTTCCTGGGCGTGTTCCGCCTGCCGTTCCTGGAACGCGAGCTGCGGATGGATGCGGGCGACCGGGGCGGGTCGGCGTTCGGGGCGTACCTGCTGGGCCTTGCCTTTGCCTTTGGCTGGACGCCCTGCATCGGTCCGATCCTGGGGGCGATCCTGTCGCTCGCGGCCTCCGAGGCGTCGATTGCCCGGGGCACGACACTTCTGGGCGCCTATGCGCTGGGGCTGGGCGTGCCGTTCCTGCTGGTGGCCGCGTTCTTTCCGCGGCTGACCGGCGTCATGGCCTGGATGAAGCGGCACATGGCGCGGATCGAGCGGATCATGGGGCTGTTGCTGTGGACCGTCGGGCTGATGATGCTGACGGGGGGCTTTTCCGACTTCAGCTGGTGGCTGCTGGAGACGTTCCCGGCGCTTGCCACCTTGGGTTGAGGGCTTGCCGGGCGCGCGTCGCCCGGTCCAGATGGCGGGATGACCGCCCCCTTCCGCCGCCGCGTGCTGTACATCCCGGGCTATGACCCGTTCCCCGCGCGCCGCTACCGCGAGCTCTACCGGACCGAAGGCGCGCGGCAGGCGGCGCTGTCGGGCCATGTGATCGCGGTGGCAGGGGCGGGTCCGGATGCCTGGGACGTGACCGCGCGGATCGAGGGGCAGGACGTGACCGCCCGGGTCGAGGTGTTGGGCTGGTCCGACATCGTGCGGGCGTCGATGGGGCGGGGCCTGTGGTCGCCGTGGCTGGACCTTGCGCGGGTGGTGCGGGCCTATGTGCTGACCGGCACGCTTCGGCGGCTGATGCGGCTCCGGTGGGGGCCAGTATTGGCGGGTCTTTACCCCGCGTTGGGGCTGGTCGGGCAGGGGATCGTGGCGCTGGTGGCCGGGGTGATTGCCTGGGACCTCGGCGCGCGCGTGCACCCCGCGGCGGGCTGGGTGCTGGCCCTGGCGGCCGCGCTGGCGGTGCTCGAGGCGTTCCGGCGCATCGACGGGCGGATCTTTGTCCACTACCTGCTGCACGACTTTGCGTTCACGGTGTCCGATGGGGGCGCCTATCCGGCGGCGGTCGAGGCGCGGCTGGCCGACTGGCGCGCGCAGGTGGCCGCGGCGCTGGAGGATCGCCCCGACGAGGTGCTGGTGGTCGGCCATTCGTCCGGTGCGCATCTGGCCGTCTCGCTTGTCGCGGATGTGCTGCGCGGCGGGGACCCGCCCGAAGGCGCGGTGCTGTCGCTCTTGACGCTGGGCCAGGCGATCCCGATGGTCAGTGTCCTGCCACGGGCCGGGCGGCTGCGCGGGGACCTGGCGCTGATGGCGGGGCAGGACGTGGTCCCCTGGGTCGATGTGTCCGCGCCGGGAGACGGCTGTTCCTTTGCGCTGTGCGATCCGCCCGCGGTCACCGGCGTGGCGCCGCCGGGCGCGCGCTGGCCGCTGGTGCTGTCGGCGGCGTTCTCGCACACGCTGTCGGACGGGGCGCGGGCGCGGATGCGCTGGCGATTCTTCCGGCGGCACTTCCAGTACCTGTGCGCGTTCGACCGGCTGCCGCCGGGCGATCCGGCCGCCTATGACTATTTCGCCGTGACCGCGGGGCCGCGGACGCTGTGGGACCGGTTCGGGGCCCGCCGCCCGTCCCCCGGGCGGATCACCCGGGTGGTGTCGCGGCACCGGGATGTGGGGTCATGATCCCGCCGAAGCCCGTGCCGCGAGAGGGCCGCGTGTCGCTGCTGCGCTATCTGCGGCTGTTCCGGCGCGACATCCTGTCGGCCCAGCCCGCGCGGCTGTACCGCGCCTGGATGGCGACCTTCCGCGCGCCGTTCCTGCGGTCGGCGCTGGTGAACGATCCGAGGCTCGTGCGCGAGGTGCTGGAGGTGCGGGCGCACGATTTCCCGAAGTCGCCGCGGGTGACGTCCGGCCTTGCGCTGCTGCTCGGCCGGTCGGTGTTCGTGACGAATGGCGCCGAATGGGCCCGCGCGCGGGCGCTGATCGACCCGGTGTTCGCGGGGGGCCGGGTGAAGGATAGCTTCCCCGCAATGCTGGCCGCCGCGCAGGCGGCGGCGGACCGTGTGCAGCCGGGCGCGTGGGAGGCGGAAGCCGCCATGAGCCATGCCACCGCCGACGTGATCTTCCGCGCCATGGTCAGCCGCCCGATCGACGACGCAGATGCCGCCGCAGTGTTCGCGGCGTTCCGCGGGCACCAGCGCGCGCAGCCGGTGCTGCACCCGGGCGCGTTGCTGCCGTTTCTGCCGCGCTGGCATGGGGCCCGGGCACGGGCGACGGCGGCCACGATCCGCGGGCTGATCGCGCGGATGGTGGATGCGCGCGCGGCGGAAGTGGCCGCGGGGACCGCGCCCGACGACCTCGTGACCCGCCTGATGCAGGCGCGTGATCCGGCAACGGGGCAGGGGTTTTCGGCCGGGGACCTCGCCGACCAGGTGGCGATCTTTTTCCTCGCGGGGCACGAGACATCCGCCGCCGCGCTGTCCTGGGCGCTATGGCTGCTGGCCGCGCACGCGGACGTGCAGGACCAGTTGGCGGCGGAGGCCGCGGCATTCGCCGCGGCGCCCGGGTTCCCGGCGCTGGCGTCGATGCCCGTCACCCGCGACGTGGTGCGCGAGGCGCTGCGGCTCTATCCGCCCGTCCCGATGATGGTGCGGCAGGCGCGGCAGGCCGAACGCTTCCGCGGGCGGGCGATTGCGCGGGGGTGCCAGGTCGTGATCTCGCCCTGGCACCTGCACCGGCACGAGCGGCTGTGGGAGGACCCCGATGCCTTCCGCCCCGAGCGCTGGGGGACGGAGGCCGCGCGGGCCTCGGCGCGGGAGGCGTACCTGCCGTTCTCGGCCGGGCCGCGGGTCTGCCCCGGGGCGGGCTTTGCGCTGACGGAAGCCGCGGTGATCCTGGCGGTGATGCTCGCCCGCTGGCGCTTCGCGGTGGACCCGGCGCGCCTGCCCGTGCCGCAGGCGCAGCTGACCGTGCGGGCGCGGGACGGAATCTGGCTGGTGGCCGCGCCGCGCGCCTAGCAGGCTGCTGAAGAA
>DBBA01000188.1 GCA_002291955.1 Rhodobacteraceae bacterium UBA996
GCCCCGCGCGCGCATCCGGGCCACGGCCAAGATCGGCACCGATCCCACGATCATGCTGACCGGCCCCGTGCCGGTGACGCAAAAAATCCTGGCTGACAGCGGCATGGCCATCGGGGACATCGACCTGTTCGAGGTGAACGAGGCCTTTGCTGCCGTCGTGCTGCGGTTCCAGCAGGCGTTCGACGTGGACCCGGGCCGCGTGAACGTCAACGGCGGCGCCATCGCTATGGGGCATCCCCTGGGCGCGACCGGGGCGATCATCCTGGGCACGCTTCTGGACGAGCTGGAGCGGTCGGACCGCGAGGTCGGTCTGGCCACCCTGTGCGTCGCGTCCGGCATGGGCGCGGCCACGGTGATCGAGCGCGTCTGAGCGGGGGCTGTCGATTGCAGTCTGCAACGCATGTCGGCGCGAGCGCGGATTGCCTTGCGCGCTTTTCCGCCGATAACGTTGGGCAAGGGATTCGTGGAGTCATGAGCGCGTGTGGCGGTTGCTTCCGGAGAGGACATGATCGTACCCGATGGGGTGCGCCTCGTCCTGGCTCGCCACGAGACCGTGTTCGTGACCGGCGACGCGGGCGAGCTGGCGGATGGCTATCGCCATCCGGTCGCGGTGTTCCTGCCGGGCGGGCTGCGGGTCGAGGCGACGCCGGCCGACACGCAGGCGGTGCTGCGCCGGTTGCAGGGGGTCGCGCATGCCCGGGGCATGGTCCGCATGCGGCCGACGGTGCTGGGCCTGCGCGCCTTGCGCCCGGACCGGCCGGCGGTGACGGTCAGCTGGCAGTTCCTGGACGCGGCGGGCCAGGAGCTGGCGCGCAACCGCGTGCGCTACTTCTTTGCGCGGCAGTCGGACGGGCGGTTCCTGATCGAGATGCTGGAATACGAGCTGACCGCCTTCGACGGCGATGGCGCGGCGTGGCCGCCGAAGCCGGGCTGAGGGGTCTCGCGTCGCGGTTCGCGGCGGCTAGCCTTTCCACCGGCGGTAGAGTAGAGTTCCGTCCGGAACGGTATAGTGGGTACGATGGGGGAGATGGAAGACGCGGTCCGCGCCCTGGTCCGTCGCCATGCCTTCAAGCGCGGGAGCAACCCCGCAGCGAGCATAGCCGCGGACTTTGCGGTGCCCCTGATTGCGTACCATCGGGACGGAGTGATCCTGTACCGCACACGGGCCGACATCGTGGAGGCCGTGAAGGTGTATTTTGCCGGTTTGCAATCGGCGGGCGTGGACAGGGTCGATCCCGTGATCCTGGAATTCCAGCCGGGCGGACCCGACCGGGTGGCCGCGAAGATCGAATGGCGGCACCTGCGGGCCGACGGCAGCCTTGTCGGATCCAACCTGTCGCGCAGTTTCTATCGCCGGGTCGGCACGATGGGCGGCCTGCAGGTCGAACTGGTCGAATACCTGAGCGTCGGGGCCCGGTCGCTGTTCCCGGAACATGTGACCGAGGCCCGGCGCCAGCACTGAACCGGACCGGCGGTCCGACCCCCCGTCCGACACCTCGTCCGACATCCCCTCCGACCTTCCCAGCGAAAGGCACACGCCCATGACCAGCGCGGCATCGGCCGATTTCACCTTGTCCGTGGACCAGGACGGCGTGGCCGTCATCACCTGGGACGTGCCGGGCAAATCCATGAACGTGCTGTCGCGGCACGCCTTTGCCACGGTCGAGGCGCATCTGGATGCGGCGCTGGCCGACCCGGCCGTGAAGGGCATCGTCATCACCAGCGGCAAGGACGGGTCGTTTGCGGGCGGCATGGACCTGAACGTGCTGGCCGCGATCCGCGAGGAGGCGGGCGACCGGCCGGCCGAGGGCATCTTCGCCTTCATCATGGACGGCCACCGCATCCTGCGGAAGATCGAACGCGCCGGGATGGACCCGAAGTCGCTGAAGGGCGCCAAGCCCGTGGCCTGCGCGATCAACGGCACCTGCGCAGGCATCGGCACGGAAATCGCGCTGGCCTGTCACCGGCGGTTCATGACCGACAGTCCCAAGGCGAAGATCGGGTTGCCGGAGATCCTGGTGGGTCTGTTCCCCGGCGCGGGCGGCACCACGCGGCTGTCGCGGATGGTCGGGCCGATGGCCGCAGCACCCGTGCTGCTGGAGGGCAAGATGCTGGACCCGGTCCGCGCCAAGGGCGCGGGGCTGGTGGACGAGGTGGTACCCGCGGCTGACCTGATCGCGCGGGCGAAGGCCTGGGTGCTGGCGGCGACCGATGCCGAGTGCGTCAAGCCCTGGGACCGCAAGGATTACAAGTATCCCGGCGGCGCGCCCTATCACCCGGCGGGCTACATGACGTTCGTGGGCGCCAGCGCGATGGTGAACGGGCAGACGCAAGGGGTCTATCCGGCGGCGCAGGCGCTTCTGTCGGCGATCTATGAAGGCGCGCTGGTGCCGTTCGACGCGGCGCTGCGGATCGAGGCGCGGTGGTTCACCAAGGTCCTGCTGGACCCGACATCGAGCGCGATGATCCGGTCGCTGTTTTTGAACAAGGAGGCGCTGGAGAAGGGTGCGGTGCGGCCCCGGGGCGTGCCGGACCAGAAGGTGCGGAAGCTCGGTGTGCTGGGGGCGGGCATGATGGGCGCGGGCATCGCCCATGTTGCCGCGAACGCCGGGATCGAGGTCGTGCTGATCGACCGCGACCAGGCGGCGGCGGACAAGGGGCGCGGGTATTCCGAGGGGCTGCTGGACAAGGGCATCCAGCGGAAATCGGTCACGCCCGAGAGACGCGCGGAGGTGCTGGGGCGCATCACCGCGACGACGGACTACGCCGCGTTGTCAGGCTGCGACCTGATCGTGGAGGCGGTGTTCGAGGACGCGGGTGTGAAGGCCGAGGTGACGGCGTTGGCCGAGGCTGCCGCCGGGGAAGGTGCCGTGTTCGCCACCAACACGTCCACGCTGCCGATCTCGGACCTCGCGCGGGCCAGCCGGCGGCCTGCGGACTTCATCGGCATCCACTTCTTCAGTCCGGTGGACAAGATGATGCTGGTCGAGATCATCAAGGGCGCTGCGACGGGGGACCGGGCGGTGGCCAAGGCGCTGGATTTCGTGCGGCAGATCCGCAAGACGCCCATCGTCGTGAACGACGCGCGGTTCTTCTACGCCAACCGCTGCATCATCCCTTACCTCAACGAGGGGATCCGCATGGTGGGCGAGGGCGTGGCCCCCGCGCTGGTGGACCATGCGGCGCGGCTTCTGGGGTTCCCGGTGGGGCCGCTGCAACTGGTGGACGAGACGTCGATCGACCTCGGCGTGCGGATCGCCAAGGCGACGAAGGCCGCACTGGGGGACGCCTATGCCGATGGGGCGGTCGATGCGGTGCTGTTCCGGATGGCGGAGGCCGGCCGCATGGGGCGCAAGGCGAACGCCGGCTTCTACGACTATGACGCGGCGGGCAAGCGCACCGGGCTGTGGCCGGGGCTGGCCGACTGGTATCCGCGGGCCGCGGACCAGCCGGATCTGGTGGCGGTCCAGCACCGGCTGATGATGGCGCAGGTGCTGGAAGCCGTGCGGGCGCTGGAGGACGGCGTGCTGACCGACATCCGCGAGGGCGACGTGGGCGCGATTCTGGGCTGGGGGTTCGCGCCCTGGTCGGGCGGGCCGTTTTCGTGGCTCGACCGGATCGGGGCCGTGCAGGCGCTGGCGATCTGCGACAGCCTGGCCGCCCTGGGCCCGCGCTTCGCTGCGCCCGCGCTTCTGCGCGAGATGGCGGCGCGGGGCGAGACGTTCCACGGCCGGTTCGGGGTGGCCGCGGCGGCGTGAGGGCCGATCCGGGGACGGGTCGCCGTCATGCGGCGGCCCGCTGCGGGGCAGTGCCGTCCGTGCGGATCAGGTCCACCAGAAGCCGTGCGGCATCAAGGTCGAGCCGGGTGAAGAACCCGCCCGCGCGGCTGTCCTGCGCCTGCCAGACCTGCGCATCGGTCGGGCAGTAGAGAAGCGCGCCGGTGTTGGCGTAGATCACCTCTTCCTCGTCGAACATCAGGCGCACGATGGTCAGGGGCGTGTCGGGCATGTCGGGGATGATGCCCTGCCAGCCTTCCAGCGCGGCGCCGGGGACCAGGACCAGCGGGCTGCCGAACACGGCCTCGGCGTGGTGGGTGTCGAGCAGCACCGGCTGGTCGGGCAGGAGGTGGAAGCCCGCGCAGGTGTCGAGCGCCCCGCCCGGGACGTAGAGCGGCATGTCGCGCGTGGTGGCGGCGCGGGCGAGGTCGCGGGGCGACAGCGTGGTGTGGGTGGTGCCGATGACCTCGCGCATGCCGCCGTCCAGCGTCTGGACCCGGTCGCCGGCGACCAGCGTCTCGACGGTGCGCCAGCCCTGGGGCGTCTCGACCCGCATCCCGGCGGTCAGGCCGGCGGGGGGCAGGACGGCGCTGTTTGCGTCGCGCGGAGAAATGATCTGACGGGCGTCCGCGAAGGCGGCACTGCGGTGCATGAACATCTGGTGTCTCCCTTGTGCGGGCCGGGCGCTGTGCCCTGGCCGGATGAGACTCAGGAAAGGGCCCGAAAAAGCCGGGATTCGGTCGCGTTTCGGGCGTGATTGCGGCACTGTCGCGGCGGCGGGACCAGTGGGTGCGCATGCGGGGGCATCGCGGCGCGCGGGGCGTCGATCGTTTACCAATGGTTTACTGTTTCGCGCCGGGGACGGGGATCGTCGGCGCCTAGACCTCGCGCCGGTCAGGGGCGAAGCGGTAGCCGAATCGGGCGATGTCGGGCGCGCAGAGGTCGGCGACCCGGTCGCGCGTGGACGCGGTGTAGAAGGTCGCGCGGTCGCCGCCCCAGTCGGATGCGTTGGCGCGGGGCAGGGGGGCGAGGGGGATGCCGAGCGCGGCCTCGAGCGGGGGCAGGTCGGTGTCGAGCCGTTCGAGGCGCAGCGCGAAGTCCAGCCGCTCGCGCCCGGTGTGATCGCGCAGGTAGGCCGACGCGGGGGATGCGCGCAGCATGGCCGCCACGCCCGGGTCGGCGAGGAAGCCCGCGAAGTCCTGCGTCCGGGCGGCGCGCACGGCCGGGTGGTCGAAGTCCTGCGTCCGCGCCCAGGCCCAGAGGCTGGCGACCCGGTCCCAGGGGTTGCGCACGAGGGTCGCCACCCGGGCGGCGGCCAGGGCTTCGTCGGGGATCAGACCGCGGATGTCGGCGAGCGTGGCGTGCTTCCAAAGCCGCCCGGAGGTCTGCGCGTCCGCCAGCCGGTGGCGGCGCCGCCGTGCCTTGGGCGTGTCGCCGATCAGGATGTCGTCGGGACGCGCGCGCGCCTCGTAGGCGCGGGTGAAGGCGGTGCCCCCGGTCTTAGGGATGTGGACGAAGACGAAGCGGCGGCCGGGCGAGACGATCATGTGGCGAGCATAGACGGCGGAACGGGGCGGGCCTAGTATCGCGAGGAACGGGCGGACCGGGCGCAAGACCCGGGCAAGGCCCAGGGCGGGGGCGGGCATGACGGCACTCAGCGACTATGCGCGGCTGGAGGCGGCGGGGGTCTGGCGGCCTGCCCCGGGCGCCCAGCGGCGCGACGTGATCGTGACGATGGGCGAGGCGACGCTGACGCTGATCGACCATTGCGATGTGGCGCTGGCGCACTGGTCCTTGCCCGCGGTGGTGCGACTGAACCCCGGCGAGCGGCCGGCGCTGTTCGCGCCGGGTCCGGATGCGCCCGAGGTGCTGGAGATCGCGGACGAGGCGATGGTGGCCGCGGTGATGCGGGTGCGGGTGGCGGTGGACCGGGCGCGGCCACGGGCGGGGCGGCTGCGGCTGTGGCTGTCGGCCGTGGCGGGGGCGGCCGTGCTGGCGCTGGCGGTGTTCTGGCTGCCCGGCGCGATGGTGCGCCATGCGGCGGCGGTGCTGCCCGAGGCGGCGCGGGCGCGGGTGGGGCAGGATCTGCTGGCCAACATCGCGCGGGTGGCGGGCGCGCCTTGCGCGTCGGAACCCGGGCAGGTGGCGCTGGACCGGCTGGTGACGCGGGTGCTGGGGCCCGGTGGTGGCAGCGCGGTGGT
>DBBA01000187.1 GCA_002291955.1 Rhodobacteraceae bacterium UBA996
CTGCGCCTTGTCCTTTTCGAACTTCAGCCCCACTCTCCGCACATCCGCTTACGTGTTGAACCCGAACGTCACCACGCGGCGGTCGGTGACGCGGCCGACCAGCGCCTGAACTTCGGGGTGGTCGGTGCACAGGACTGCCAGCCCGTAGAACGGGATGTTCGACACGAAATCCGTGAAGCCGCGGCGCAGCGCCTCCAGCGTGCCCCAGTGCTCCATGTGCTCGGGGTCGATGTTGGTGACGATCGCGATGGTCGCGGGCAGCCGGGTAAAGGTGCCGTCCGATTCATCGGCCTCGACCACCATCCACTCGCCCTGCCCCACGCGCGCGTTCGACCCATAGGCGTGGATGATCCCCCCGTTGATGACCGTGGGATCGACCCCGCCCGCATCCAGAAGCGCGGCCACCATCGTCGTCGTCGTCGTCTTGCCGTGCGTCCCGGCAATCGCCACGTTCGACTTCATCCGCATCAGTTCGGCCAGCATGTCCGCCCGCCGCACCACCGGCAGCTTGCGCGCGCGCGCACTGTCGAGTTCCGGGTTGCCCGGCTTGATGGCGGACGAGATCACCACGACCTCGGCCCCCTCCAGGTTCTCGGCCCGCTGCCCGACAAAGATGCGCGCCCCCAGGCCTGCCAGCCGTTCGGTGATCTTCGACCCCTTCAGGTCCGACCCCTGCACCCGGTAGCCGTGGTTCAGCAGGACCTCGGCGATGCCGGACATCCCGATGCCCCCGATCCCGACAAAATGGATCGGCCCCATCTCGGTGGGCAGTTTCGTGGCGGCTGCGTTCATGGCGTTCCCCTGCCCTTTCCTGCCAGTTCCAGGACCAGCCCCGCAAGACGGTCCGTCGCGTCAAGCGTCGCCAGCGCCAGCGCGCCATGCGCCATGCGCACCGCGGCCTTGGGCTGGCCCAGAACCGCGGTCATCTGCGCGGCCAGCGCGTCGATGTCCAGACGGCTTTCCGGAATCAGGATCGCCGCCCCGCCGTCCAGCATGCCGCGCGCATTCGCGGTCTGGTGATCGCCCGTCGCGGCGGCAAAGGGCACCAGGATCGCCGGCCGCCCGATGGCGCACAGGTCGGCCACCGACGACGCCCCCGCGCGGCTGACCACCAACTGCGCCTCGGCCATGCGGCGGGGGATGTCCTGGAAGAACGGCTTCACCTCGGCATCGATCCCCGCCGCAGCATAGGCCTGCGCCACCCGCGCCACGTCTTCCTCCCGCGCCTGATGAGCGACCCGCACCCAGCGCCGCAGATCGTCGGGCAGCGCCGCCACCGCACCCGGCACCACATCGGACAGGATGCGCGCGCCCTGGCTGCCGCCGATCACCAGCACCATCATCGGATGGTCGCCCGGGGGAATGTAGGGTGCCCCCGCCCGGTCACGGATCGCGGCGCGCACCGGATTGCCGGTGTGCTCGGTCCGCACGCCGTCCGGCACGGCAGTCGGCCAGGTGCCGCAGGCCACCAGATCGACGCGCCGTGCAAAGGCCGTGTTCACCCGCCCCAGCACCCCGTTCTGTTCATGGATCATCCGCGGCAAGCGCATCAGCACCGCCGCGGAAAGTGCCGGAATCGTGGGATATCCGCCGAACCCCACCACGGCCGCAGGCCGCTCGCGCCGGAACGCGGCCACGGCCGACAGCACGCCCCGCCCGATCACGAAGGGCACCCGCAGCCGGTCCAGGGCACCGCCCCGCGCGGTGGTCGCACTTGCCACCTGCACCACCTGCACGGCATGGGAAAACCCGCCCGCATAGCGCGCGCCCCGGGCATCGGTCATCAGCCGCACCCGCCAGCCCCGGGCCAGCATCGCCTCGGACAGGGCCTGCGCGGGGAACATGTGCCCCCCCGTCCCCCCCGCGGCGATCACCAGAAGCGGCCCCGTCATCCCCGCCCCCGCGACAGCAGCGCCTCGCCGATGTCGCCCTGCGGCCGGGCGCGGGTCAGCGCCAGCAGGAACCCCACCAGGATCCCCCCCGCGATCAGCGACGACCCGCCGTAGCTGACGAACGGCAGCGTCATCCCCTTGGCGGGCAACAGCCGCACCGCGACCCCCATGTTGATCGCCGCCTGCACCCCGAACATGCAGGCCAGCCCCGCCCCCGCCAGCCGCACGAACGGATCCCGCTCGCGCATCAGCCGCACAAGGCTGCGCAGCACGATGGTGGCGTACAGCGCGATCACGACCATCACCAGCACCAGCCCGTATTCCTCGGCCGCCACCGCGATGATGAAATCCGTATGCGCGTCGGGCAGCGACCACTTCACCTGCCCCTCGCCCACGCCCACGCCGAAGAACCCGCCCTCGCGGATCGCGTTCGTCGCATAGCCCAGCTGCGTCCGGGGATCGAGTTCGGGGGCCAGGAACCCGTCGATCCGCCGCGCGAAATGCTCGGAACTGCGATAGGCGACCGTGCCGACCGCCACCGCCGCCCCGCCCATGCCGATCAGCAGCCAGAACGGCGCCCCCGACACGAACCAGATCGTGCCCCAGGCGAACAGGATCAGCGCCGCCTGCCCGAAATCGGGCTGGATGATCAAGAGCATCGCCACCGTGCAGGCGATGGCGAAGGACATCCGCCGCCCCGGCGGCCCGCCGATCTCGCCCGCCGCGGCGATCAGCCAGGCCGACAGCACGACGAACCCGGGCTTCAGGAATTCCGACGGCTGCACGCTGCCGAACCCGATGGAGAACCACCGCACCGCGCCCTTGCCGAAATCCGTGCCGAAGAACGGCAGCGCCGCCAGCGCGACGAACGCGCCCGCGAACAGCATCACGCCCAGCCTGCGGATGTCGCGCGGCGACAGCATCGTCAGGACCAGCATGACCGCCAGCGCCATCGCCCCGAACATCATCTGCCGCTCGACATAGAAGAACGGCGGCAGGCCGTTCTTCTCGGCCAGGGGCGGCGAGGCCGCGAGCCCCAGCAGCAGCCCCACCCCCATCAGCAGCAGGATCGCCGCCAGGGACCAGCGGTCGATCGTGCGCCACCACTTCGGCAGGACCGGCTCGCCGTGCGTGCGCACGACGGTGCCATGCACCATCTCGGTCATCGTCTGCTCCGCCTC
>DBBA01000190.1 GCA_002291955.1 Rhodobacteraceae bacterium UBA996
GTGCGGCGCGGGCAGGCGACGGTGGTCACGCCGTTTACCCTTGCGGGGGCGATGGCGCCGGTGACGATGGCGGGGGCGGTCGCGCAGTCGCTGGCCGAGGGGCTGATCACGGTCGCGCTGGCGCAGTACATCCGACCGGGCGCGCCTTGCGCGTTCGGCACGTTCACGTCGAACGTGGACATGAAGTCGGGCGCGCCCGCGTTCGGGACGCCCGAGTACATCCGCGCCACCCAGATGACCGGGCAGATGGCGCGGTTGTACGGGCTGCCGCTGCGGTCGTCGGGGGTCTGCGCGGCCAACGTGCCCGACGGGCAGGCGATGTGGGAGACGACGGCAAGCCTGTGGGCCGCGGTCCAGTCGGGGACCAACATGGTCTACCATGCGGCGGGGTGGCTTGAGGGCGGGCTGATCGCGTCCCCCGAGAAGTTCATCATGGACTGCGAGGTGTTGCAGCAGTTCCAGCGGTATTTCGAGCCGTCGGTCTGGAGCACGGCGGACGGTGATCTGGCGCTCGACGCGATGAAGGAGGTGGGGGCGACGGGCCACTTCTTCGGGCTGGAGCATACCCAGGCGCGGTACGAGACCGCGTTCTACCAGCCGTTCCTGTCGGACTGGCGCAACTTCGAGGCGTGGAACCTGGCGGGGGCCACCTGGACTGCGGAACGGGCGCACCGGATGTTCAAGGACATCCTGGCGGAATTCGTGGAGCCGCCGATGGACCCGGCCGTGCGCGAGGAACTGGTGGCGTTCGTGGAACGCCGCCGCGCCGAGGGGGGCGCGCCCACGGATTTCTGATCGGGTTCCCGCGCTGGAAGCTGCGGATTTGGCAGATTCTTAACTCGCCCATGTCATTACGGACAGGCGCGAGGACAGGACATGCATGGGCTGATCAACCGGGGATTCGAGTGCTTCGTACGCGATACCTACGGCGACCAGGTCTGGGACGCCGTGGTGCAGGTGTCTGACCTGGGGTTCTCCCGGTTCGAAGCGATGATGCACTACGAGGACAGCACGACCGCGGCGATCCTGGCCGCGGCCTCGGCACGCCTGGCGGTGCCGGTGGACATGCTGCTCGAGGATCTGGGCACCTATCTGGTGGCCAGCCCGACGACCGAGGCGATCCGCCGCCTGATGCGCTTCGCGGGGGCGACGTTCGAGGAGTTCCTGCATTCGGTCGAGGACCTGCCGGATCGCGCGCGGCTGGCGGTGCCCGATCTGGTGCTGCCGCCGATCGACCTGACCGAGGATCAGCCGGGCGTGTTCCGGCTGACGATCGGGCCCGGGCTGCCGGGCTTCGCGACCGTCCTGGCGGGGATGCTGCGCACGATGGCCGACGATTACGGCGCCCTGGCGGTGGTGGAAAGCAGTGCCCCCGACGGCGACCGGACCGAAGTGCGCGTGGTGCTTCTGGACCATGCCTTTGCCGAGGGGCGGCGGTTCGACCTGGCCGTGACGCGGGGTGTCCGATGAGGGACGCGGCAACCGATCCCGCGCCCGGCACCGGGCCCCAGACCGGGCCCCAGACCGGACCTCAGACCGGGCGCCAGACCGGACCCCAGACCGGACCTCAGACCGGGCGCCAGACTGGACTTCAGACCGGACTTCAGGCCGGGCGCCAGGCGAAGCCCGAGACCAGTCCCGAGACAGGGCCCGAAACCAGGTCCGACCGCTGGGCTTACCCCGGGGGCTACAGCGGGGCCTACAGCGGGGCCGATCCCTGGCCCGTCTCGTGCTCCGACCCTGCTGGCGACACCGCGCGCCACACGGGGGCCAAGACCCTGCCGGACCCGGCGGCGGGTTGCACCCCGGACTGTGCCCACCACCACGCGGCCCAGGCAGGCAACGCGCGCGCGGCAGGGGCCGGGTCGGCCTATGGCGATGGTCCGGGTCTCGCGCCGGAGCCGGAGGGAACCGACCGGACCACAGGTGCCGCCGTGGAGCAGGCCGCCGCGGACGCGACCCCTCCGCAGGCCCGGCGCGATGACCCTGCACCGGGGCAGGACGACCCGCCGAATCCCCCGCCCGCGGCCCGGGACGACCTTGCGGCCTATGACCGGCTGATGCCGTTCCATGTCCTGGTCGGACCCGACGGCTGCATCGAGCACTGCGGGCCCACGCTGGACCGCATCGCCGGTCCGGGGCGGCTGAAGGGCCGTGCGTTCCTGTCCGCCTTCGACCTGCGGCGTCCGCGGGATGCGACGACCTTTGCGGCTCTCGGCCGGCCGGGGGGGGCGCCTTTGCGGCTGGTGCTGCGCGAGGGGATCCACCTGCCGATGCGGGGGCTGACGGTGCCGCTGCGCGACGGGCGGACGCTGGTCAACCTGACCTTCGGGATCGCGATGGTCGAGGCGGTCGCCCGCTATCGCCTGACCGCCGACGATTTCGCGCCGACCGACCTTGCGGTGGAGATGCTGTATCTGGTCGAGGCGCAGTCCGCCGCCCTGCACGAAAGCCGCAAGCTGAACGGCCGCCTGCAGGGTGCCAAGATCGCGGCCGAGGAGCAGGCCTTCACCGACACGCTGACCGGCCTGAAGAACCGCCGGGCGATGACGCATGTGGTGGAGCGGCTGTTCGCGTCGCGGGCCGACTTCGCGCTGATGCTGCTCGATCTCGACTTCTTCAAGGACGTCAACGACACGCTTGGTCATGCGGCGGGCGATCTGGTGCTGCAGACGGTCGCGCGCATCCTTCTGGACGAGGCCCGGCCGGGCGACACGGTGGTGCGCCTGGGCGGCGACGAGTTCGCCCTGATCGCCCACGGGCTGCATGACGCCGACGCCGCCCTGTCGCTGGCCCGGCGCATCGTGCAGCGGATCGAGGTGCCGATCCTGGTGGGCACGGAACGCTGCCGGGTCTCGGCCAGCATCGGGATCGCGATCTCGACCGGGTTGCCCGCGGGCGGCATCGCCGATCTGCTGACCCGCGCCGACGCGATGCTCTACACGGTCAAGGGGGCAGGCCGGGGTGACGCGGCGGT
>DBBA01000401.1 GCA_002291955.1 Rhodobacteraceae bacterium UBA996
CCATCAGGAAGGATGACGGCGCGACGCCGAGGTTGAGGCCGAGGCCGAGGCCCCGGCCCGCCAGAAGGCGTGCGAGGTTGCGGCCCGACAGCGCGAGGTAGGGGACGGGGGCGCCCTCGGCGAAGGCGGCGAGCCGCTCCTCGCGGTCGAAGGCGAGGACCACGGGGCCGTCGGACAGCGGGAACACCTGCGGGTCGGCGGTGCCGTCATCGGCCGGGCGGGTGAGCAGGAGGAACAGTTCGGATTCCGCCACGCGGGCGAGGAAGGCCAGCCGCAGGGCGTCGTCGTCTGGGGCGGCGTCCATCGCGGCGTGGGCGGTGTCCAGCGGCGTCGTCTCAGTCATCCAGCACCTTGTGCAGCGCGTCCCGCAGGGCGGGAAGAAGGTCGGTGTCGAGCCACGGCGCGCGGGTCCTGAGCGCGGTGGTGCGCCAGGACGGGTGCGGCAGGGGCCAGAGGGCGGGCGCGTGGCGGCGCCAGTCCGCCGCAAGGTCCATGACACGGCCCGGCCCGAGGTGCCAGCGGATCGCGGCGCCGCCCAGAAGGATGGTCAGGCGCACATGGGGCAGGGCGGCCATGACCGGCGCGCGCCAGGTGGCGGCGCACAGGGGCGGCGGCGGCAGGTCGGACCCCTTGGCGTCCAGTCCGGGGAAGCAGAACGCCATCGGCACGATGGCGATGCGGCTGCGGTCGTAGAAGGTGGCATGGTCGAGCCCCAGCCAGTCGCGCAGCCGGTCGCCGGACGGGTCGGTGAAGGGCCGACCCGAGGCGTGGACGCGCGTGCCTGGCGCCTGGCCTGCGATCAGGACGCGGGCGGGCGCGTCGAACCAGGCGACGGGGCGCGGTTCATGCGCCGTCGCCGTGGCGGCGAAGCGGCTCTCGCACAGGCGGCAGGCGCCGATGCGGTCCACCAGCGGGAGCGTGGGCAGCGACGCGGCGTCCGCTTGTCCGCACACGGGCAAGCCGCTACGCCTGACGAAAGCGTGAGGGGGCGTGGGCATGGTCTATCGGGTCTGGAACATCGTCACGCAGTTCTCGCTCTTGCTGCTGGGTGGGGCGGTGCTGGCGCTGGTGTGGGCCAATACGGCGCCCGACAGCTATCACCATTTCGTGGAGTTCGTGATCTGGGACCATGCGCCCGTCGGTCACCTGCACCTGGATGCCGAGGGGCACGGCCACCGCACGCTGACGCTGCATTATCTGATCAACGACATCCTGATGGCGTTCTTCTTTGCCGTGGCGGGCAAGGAGGTGTGGGAGGCGATCATCCTGCGCGACGGCTCGCTCAAGGGCGCGCGGGCGATGACGCCGCTGATCGCCACCGTGGGCGGGATGGCGGGGCCCGTCGCGGTGTATCTGGGGCTGGCGGCGATCTTCGGGTCCACGACCTATCAGGCGGTGGCGCAGGGCTGGGCGATCCCGACGGCGACGGACATCGCGTTCTCGTACCTGGTCGGGCGGATCGTGTTCGGTGCGGGCCACCCGGCGGTGCGGTTCCTGCTGCTTCTGGCGATTGCCGATGACGCGGGCGGGCTGATCATCCTGGCGATCTTCTATCCCACGGGCGCGCTGGCGCCGGCGTGGCTTCTGGTGTCGCTGGCGGCCGCCCTGGGCGTGTTCGTCCTGTGCAACTGGCTGCCCCGCCGCATGGACCGGGGCAACCAGGCGCGGCCGAATTCCACCTGGATCCGCAAGACCCTGTCGGTCTGGCCGTTCTTCATCGCGGGCTGCATCAGCTGGTATGCGTTCCAGCAGGCGGGCATCCACCCCGCGCTGGGGCTGCTTCCCGTCGTGCCCACGATCCCCCACGCCGACCGCGCCTTCGGCATCTTCGCCGAGGAGGAAAGCCACCTGACCGACCTTCTGAACACCGCCGAGCACATGCTGAAGGTGCCGGTGCAGTTCATCCTGTTCCTGTTCGGGCTGGCGAATGCGGGGGTCGAGTTCTCGGCCATATCCGAACCGACCTGGCTGGTGCTGGCGGGGCTTCTGATCGGCAAGCCGGTGGGGATCACCCTGTTCGGCTGGATCGGCGCGCGGGTCTTGGGCTTTGGTCTGCCGGACGGGATGCGCATGGCCGACCTGCCGGTCCTGGGCTGTGTCGCGGCCATCGGGTTCACGGTGGCGCTGTTCGTCGCGTCGGTCGCGTTCCCGGTCGGTGTGGTGCAGGACGCGGCCAAGATGGGTGCGCTGATGAGCTTCGGTGCCGCGATCATCGCGATCATCGCCGGGCAGGTGTTGCGCGTGCAGAAACAGCCCTGATCCGGGCCGCGGCGGCGGACCAGCGGATTTTGCCGCCTGGACGGGCGGAATCCCGCTGTCGTCCCTTGCGGCGCGGGCCTGTGACCCGCCATACTGTTGCCCAGACAGACCCGCAGATGCATCAAGGGGGCGCAGGCCGTTGTTAACCAGGTTGCCCTAGGGACAGCGGACAGGCAGTTGCGGCAGGGACGGGGTCACCCCGGAATGATCGAGTTCGTGAACGTCAGCAAGTCGTTCTGGACGGGCGAGCGCCGCAAGGTGATCCTGCACGATGCGAGCTTTCGCGTGGAGATCGGCAATTCGCTGGGGATCCTCGCGCAGAACGGTGCGGGCAAGACGACCATCGTCAACATGATGGCGGGGCTGGAAAAGCCCGACGAGGGGCGGGTGGACCGCACCTGCCGGGTGTCGTTCCCGCTGGGCTTCATGGGCGGGATCGTCGGCAAGCACACGGGGCTGGAGAATGCCCGCTACATCGCGCGGCTCTACGGGGTGGACCCCGACTATATGGAGGCGTTCACCCGCTGGCTGTGCGACCTGAAGGAATACTACGACCAGCCGATCGGGACGTACTCGCAGGGGATGCGCGCGCGGTTCTGCCTGGCGCTGATGCTGGCGCTGGATTTCGACATCTACCTGATCGACGAGGGGATGCCCGCGAGCACCGACGTCGCGTTCAACAAGCGCGCCGGCAAGATCCTGCGCGAGCGGCTGGAGGGGGCGACGGTCGTCGTCGTGTCCCACCAGGCCGAGACGCTGGAGAAGTTCTGCCGGTCGGCCGCGGTATTGCGGAGCGGGCGGCTTTACATGTTCGACACGCTGGAAGAGGCGAAAGCACTCTATGACTATGAAACCCACGGCTAAGAAGTTCCGGGTGCGGCGCGTCGGCTCGGTGGCGGCGCTTCTGGCGTCCGACGCCGAGGGAGCCGAGACCGTGGCGCCCCCCGCCGCCGCAGGACCCGCGCCGCGCCCGGCCGCGCCGCTGGCCGACCCGTCGGGGTCCGCGGGACAGCCGGTGCGGCCGTTGGTGCCGCTGTCGCCCCTTGGGCGGCGGACCGAGGATGGCTTCGGGCCCGAGCCCTTTGCCACCGCGCGCGGTCCGCAGTCCCCGGCCGCATCCCTGCGCCCGGCCGGTGCGGCGTCCGCGCCATCGGTCGCCGGACCGGACCCGGTGGCCGCCGACCTGCAGGCGCCGGCCGCCGCCGACAGCGACGACCCCCTGGCCGCGATCCGGGCCGAGGGGCTGACGGGTCGGCAACTGCGCATGGCCCGCCGGGTGGCGCAGAAGCACGGGATGAACCCCGAAACGGATGTCGAGGCCGTGCACATGCTGCGCCGCGCCGGGATCGACCCGTTCCAGCGCGCCAACATGCTGGAGCTTGTGACCGGCGAGGGCGAGGAGGGCGCGGGCCGCATCCAGCTGCCCTCGACCGAGGTGCGGGCCGAGGATGCGCGGGCGCGCGAGGTCTGGAAGCTGCAGCAGGACATCGCGCGGCGCCGTCGGCGCAAGATGCTGCTGCTGGTCGCGCGGCTGGTGGTGTTCGTGTTCCTGCCGACGCTGATGGCGGGGTGGTACTTCTTCCGCGTGGCGACGCCGATGTATGCGACGACGTCGGAATTCGTGATCCAGCAGGCCGATGCGCCGGCGGGCGGGGCGCTGGGGGGCCTGTTCTCGGGCACCGGGCTGGCGACGTCGCAGGACGCGATCACCGTGCAGGGCTATCTGCAGTCGCGCGAGGCGTTCCTGCGGCTGGACCAGGACGTGGGGTTCAAGGCGCATTTCAGCCAGCCGTTCATCGACCCGTTGCAGCGGATCGAGGCCGACGCCACGAACGAGGAGGCCTATGGGCTGTTCCGCAACCTGGTGACGATCGGGTTCGACCCGACCGAAGGCGTCATCAAGATGGAGGTGGTGGCCGCCGATCCTGCCACGTCGGAAGCGTTCTCGCGCGCGCTGATCTCCTATGCCGAGGAACAGGTGGACAACCTGACCCAGCGGCTGCGGGCCGACCAGATGTCGGGCGCGCTCAGCAGTTTCGAGGATGCCGAGGCGAAGATGCTGGCCGCGCAGGCGCGCGTGCTGGAGTTGCAGGAGCAGATGGGCGTGCTGGACCCCGCGTCGGAGACGGCATCGCTGATGGGCCAGATCTCGACCTTCGAGACGCAGCTGGCCGAGAAGCGGCTGGAATTGCAGCAGCTGATGGACAACCCGCGGCCGAATGCGGCGCGCGTGCAGGGCACCGAAGGCGACATCTCGCGCCTGCAGACGCTGATCGCGGACCTGCGGTCGCAGCTGACGCGGGCGGATGGCACGGGCGCGTCGCTGGCGCGGATCACGGGCGAGTTGCGGCTGGCCGAGGCGGACCTGACCACGCGGCAGGCGCTGATGCAGCAGGCGCTGCAGCAGATGGAGACCGCGCGGATCGAGGCCAATCGCCAGACCCGCTACCTGTCGCTGGGCGTCAGCCCGGTGGGCCCGGACGAGGCGACCTATCCCCGGGCGGTCGAGAACACGCTGGTGTCGTTCCTGATCTTTGCGGGCATCTACCTGATGGCGTCGCTGACCGCGTCGATCCTGCGCGAGCAGGTCTCGGCATGACGGTTGCGCAGCGCGAGGTCGCGGTGGGCGACCTCGTGATCGGGAACGACCGGCCGCTGACGGTCATCGCGGGGCCATGCCAGCTGGAAACGGCCGACCATGCCGCGATGATCGCCGGGCACATGGCCGAGGTCTGCGCACGGCACGGCGCGGGCTTCGTGTTCAAGGCGAGCTATGACAAGGCGAACCGCACGTCGCTGGCGGGGCGGCGCGGGATGGGGATGGACGCGGGACTGCGGGTGCTGGCCGACCTGCGCGCGGCGCTGGGCGTGCCGGTGCTGACCGACGTGCATGCGGCCGACCACTGTGCGCCTGCGGCCGCTGCCGTGGACATCCTGCAGATCCCCGCGTTCCTGTGCCGCCAGACCGACCTGCTGCTGGCGGCGGGCGAGACGGGGGCGGCGATCAACGTGAAGAAGGGGCAGTTCCTGGCGCCCTGGGACATGGCGAACGTGGCGGCCAAGGTCGCGAGCACGGGCAATGACCGCATCCTTCTGACCGAGCGGGGGGTGAGTTTCGGCTACAACACGCTGGTGGCCGACATGCGCAGCCTGCCGGTGATGGCGCGCACCGGCTACCCGGTGGTGATGGATGCGACCCATTCGGTGCAGCAGCCGGGCGGGCAGGGCGCGTCGTCGGGCGGCCAGCGCGAGTTCGCCCCGGTGATGGCGCGGGCGGCGGTCGCCCTCGGCATTGCCGCCGTCTTCATCGAGACGCACGAGGACCCCGACCGCGCGCCGTCCGACGGGCCGAACATGGTGCCGCTTGACCAGATGGACGCGCTGGTGGGCAGCCTGATGGCGTTCGACCGGCTGGCCAAGGCCGCACCGCTGCGGGTCTGAGGCGGGCGTTGCCGCCGCCGGGAAATCCGGTGCGCCGACAACGCCGAAGGGGCTTGAAGCGGCGCGGGGACCGGCATAAACACCGGCCCGCTGATGGGGAGTGGCGCAACGGTAGCGCGACGGTTTTTGGTACCGCAGGTTGTAGGTTCGAATCCTACCTCCCCAGCCAGCGCTTCCCCGACCCGGATCGACACGGCGCCGCTTCGGTCGGGCGCAGGTCCGTTGTCCGCGGTTGCCCTGCGCGACCGGGCCGGGTGTGCGACGGGTCCGCGCCCGGGGTCAGTGCTTCACCATCACATGCCGGACCGCCGTGTAGTCCTCGAGCGCGTAGACGGACATGTCCTTGCCGTAGCCCGACTGCTTGAGGCCGCCGTGCGGCATCTCGTTCACCAGCATGAAATGCGTGTTGATCCAGGTGCAGCCGTAGCGCAGGCGGGCCGCGGTCGCCATCGCGCGGCCCACGTCCCGCGTCCAGACCGACGAGGCAAGGCCATAGTGCGAATCGTTCGCCCAGGCCACCGCCTGATCGACGTCCGAGAAGGGCGTGACCGACACGACGGGGCCGAACACCTCGCGCTGGACGATCTCGTCGTCCTGCCGCGCGCCGGCGACGACCGTGGGGCGGTAGTAGAAGCCGGTTTCGCCGTGGGTTGCGCCGCCGGTCGTGATCTCCACATGCGGCAGGTCGCGGGCGCGTTCGACGAAGCTTGCCACCCGGTCGCGCTGGCGGCGCGAAATGAGCGGCCCGATCTCGTTCAGGCTGTCGTCGTCCTGCGCATAGGCAATGCTGCCGACCGCCGCGGTCAGGTCGGCCACCAGCCGGTCATAGGTGCCCCGGGCGGCATAGACCCGGCAGGCGGCGGTGCAGTCCTGGCCCGCGTTGTAGTAGCCGAACACCTTGAGTGAGGCGACGACCGCGTCGATGTCGGCGTCGTCGAACACGATGACGGGGGCCTTGCCGCCCAGTTCCAGGTGGGTGCGCTTCACCGTCCTCGACGCGGCCTGCAGCATCTTCTTGCCGGTCGCCACATCGCCGGTCAGCGAGATCATGTCGATCGCGTCGTGGTGTATCAGCGCGTTGCCCACCGTCTCGCCCCGGCCGGTCACCACGTTGACGACCCCCTTGGGCAGTTCCTCGGCCAGGATGCGGGCGAGCTTGAGGGCGGTGAGCGGCGTCTGTTCCGAGGGCTTGAACACCACCGTGTTGCCGCCCGCGATGGCGGGGGCCAGTTTCCAGGCCATCATCATGAGGGGATAGTTCCACGGCGCGATGGACGCGACGACGCCCACCGGATCGCGCCGGATCATCGAGGTGTGGCCGGGCAGGTATTCGCCCGCCACAGGGCCATGCAGCGTGCGGACCGCGCCCGCGAAGAAGCGGAAGCAGTCGACGATGGCCGGGATCTCGTCGCCGATGGCGGCGTTGACCGGCTTGCCGCAGTTCAACGCCTCGAGCCGGCCGAACGCCTCGGCGTCCGCCGCGATCCGGTCGGCGATGCGCAGAAGGGCGGCGGAGCGTTCCGACGGCGTGGTGCGCGACCAGCCGTCGAAGGCTGCGCGGGCGCCGCGGGCGGCGGCGTCGATCTGGTCGGCGGAGGCTTCGGGCAGGTCAAGGATCGTCGCGCCCGTGCGGGGGTTCAGGATCGTTTCGGGCGTTTCGGTCCCGGCGGTGAATTCGCCGTTGATCAGAAGCTGCGTGTCCATCGGGTCTCCTCCCGTTCTGGGGATCATTTGCCGGAACCGGCGGTGTCGGTGCCGCCGCGCGTCAGGTAGTAGGCGGCGAGGATCGGCAGGGCGGTGACGATCACCACCACCATCGCGACCACGTTGGTGACCGGGCGCTGGCGCGGGCGGACCAGTTCCTCGAGCATCCAGATCGGCAGGGTGGCCTGCTGGCCCGCGGTGAAGGTCGTGACGATCACCTCGTCGAAGGACAGGGCGAAGGCGAGCATGCCGCCCGCCAGAAGGGCGGTGGCGATGTTCGGCAGCACGACGTGGGCGAAGGTCTGGAAGCCGTTGGCGCCGAGGTCGGCCGAGGCTTCCAGCATCGACCCCGAGATGCGGCGGAAGCGGGCGACGGTGTTGTTGTAGACCACGACGATGCAGAAGGTCGCGTGGCCGAGCACGATGGTGAGGGTGGAGAAGGGGATCTCGCCCAGGTTGAAGGCCGAGCGCAGGGCGATGCCGGTGATGATCCCGGGCAGGGCGATGGGCAGGATGACCAGAAGCGTCACCGCCTCGCGCCCCCAGAAGGCCGCGCGGGACACCGCGGCGGCGGCGAGCGTGCCCAGGATCAGCGCGATGCAGGTCGAGATCGCCGCGACCCGCAGGGACAGCGACAGGGCTTCCCACACGTCGGGGCGGTTCCAGGTGACGCCGAGCCAGTGGGTTGTGAAGCCCGGCGGCGGCCACTGGTAGCTCTTGTCCTCGGTCGTGAAGGCGTAGACGAAGATCAGGAGGATCGGCAGGTGCAGGAAGGCGAGCCCGGCGAAGGCCGCGATCCGGAGGCCCAGGGGCGCGCGGTCAGAGCGCATCGAAGGCCCCCCGGCGCCTGGCCATCCACAGATAGAGGCCCATGATGACGATGGGCACCACGGCGAAGGCCGCGGCGAGCGGGATGTTTCCTGCGGTGCCCTGGTGCTGGTAGACCGCCATGCCGATGAAGCGGCTGGAATTGCCGACGATCTGCGGGATGATGTAGTCGCCGAGCGTCAGCGAGAAGGTGAAGATCGATCCCGCGATCAGCCCCGGCATGGCCAAGGGCAGGATGACGTGCCGGAAGGTCTGGCCGGGCGTGGCGCCGAGGTCGTCGGACGCTTCCAGAAGGTTCCCCGGCACCCGTTCGAGCGACGCCTGCAGGGGCAGGATCATGAACGGCAGCCAGACATAGAGGAACACCAGAAACGTGCCGATGTAGCTGACCGACAGCGAGTTGCCGCCGATCACCGGCAGCGCGAGGATCGCGTTCAGGATGGTGGACGCGCCCAGCCCCTCGACCGCCCAGGTCAGGATGCCTTCCTTGGCCAGGATCAGCTTCCAGGCATAGACCTTGACCAGGTAGCTCGACCACAGGGGCAGCATGACGGCGAGGTAGAACGCGGCCTTCATCCGGCCCCGGGCATGGCGGGCGGCGTAGTAGGCGATGGGAAAGGCGATGATGGCGGCGGCGATGGTCACGGCGGCGGCCATCAGGACCGTGCGCAGGATGATGTCGAAGTTCGCGGGCCGCAGCAGTTCGCCGTAGGTGCGCAGCGTGACTTCGCGGTTGATGAGGCCCGAGAACTCGTCGATCGAGAAGAAGCTTTGCGCCAGGAGGGCCGCGAGCGAGCCGATGTAGATGAGCCCGAGCCACAGGAGCGGCAGCGCCAGGAGCAGCACCAGCAGAAGCCGCGGGCGGCGCCAGAACTGGTCGGACAGCCGTGCCAGCGGGCCTGTGGCGGGCGCCTGTGCGGTGTCGGTCACGCGCCGCCCTCCATCTCGTGCAGGGCGTCGGCGGGCCAGTGAAGGCCCACCGTCGCGCCCTGTGCGGGAAGCGGCAGGGCGGCGGGGACGGTGGCGGTCAGGTCGCCGCCCGGGGTGGCGACGGTCACGCGGGTGACGGCGCCCATGTAGCGCAGGGACCGGACGGTGCCGGTGATGCGGCCCGCGCCGGGGGCGGTCAGCGCGACCGCTTCGCCCCGCAGGCTGGTCCAGCGGGCCGGGCCGCCTGCGCGGGCGGAAAGCTCGGGCGACAGCACGTTGGCCGACCCCACGAAGTCCGCGACAAAGCGCGTACGGGGGCGTTCGTAGATGTCCTGCGGGGTGCCTTCCTGGACGATCTTGCCGTCGTTGAACACGGCGACGCGGTCGGCCATCGACAGCGCCTCGCCCTGGTCGTGGGTCACGAAGACGAAGGTGATGCCGAGCGACTGCTGCAGGGACTTCAGTTCCTCCTGCATCGCCTCGCGCAGCTTGAGGTCGAGCGCGCCGAGGGGTTCATCCAGCAGAAGGACGCGCGGCCGGTTCACCAGCGCGCGGGCCAGCGCCACGCGCTGCCGCTGGCCACCCGACAGCGCGGCGGGCTTGCGGTCGCCGTAGCCCGACAGCTTGACGAGCGCGAGCATCTCCTCGGCCGCGGCGTGCCGCGTGCGGCGGTCCACCCCGGCCATGCGGGGGCCGTAGGCGACGTTGTCGCGCACGGTCAGGTGCGGGAACAGCGCGTAGTCCTGGAAGACGGTGTTCACCGGGCGGCGGTTCGGGGGGATCGCTTCGGAATTCTGGCCGAAGATGCGGATATGGCCCGAGGTGGGCCGTTCGAACCCCGAGATCAGGCGCAGGCAGGTGGTCTTGCCCGACCCCGACGGCCCGAGCATGGCGAAGAAGCAGCCCTCGGTGATGCCGACCGACACGCCGTCCACGGCCCGGACCGGCGCGCCGGCGGGGCCGAAGTGGCGCGTGACGTTGTCGAACTCGACGGCGAGAGGCGTGGCAAGGGGCATGGCGGAGGCAGCATCCGGGGCGGTCCCGGCGGCACGGGGCCGCCGGGTCGGGGTTGCGGGACGGCAGGCGGGCGTCAGCGGCCGCCGATCACGCCGATGTAGTCGGACACCCAGCGGTAGTAGGGCACGCATTCGCCCTGCGGGCAGGACGAGACGGGGGTGGTCCAGAACCGGATGCGGTCGAAGTCGTCGAAGCCGTTCTTCGTGCAGCCTTCGGCCGTCTGCATCCCGCGCCCGTCGGTGCAGGCGGCGGGCACCGCCGGGTTCGCGCCGAACCAGACCGACAGGTCGGACATCAGGTTCGAGGACAGCGTGTGCTCCATCCACAGGTAGGCGCAGTTCGGATGTTCCGAATCCACGTGCATCATCGTGGTGTCGGCCCAGCCGGTGGCGCCTTCCTGCGGGATCACCGATGCGATCGGCGCACCGTCGGACTGCAGCAGGTTCACCTGGAACGGCCAGGACCCCGACGCGGCCATGCCTTCGTTCTTGAAGTCGTCGATCTGGATGAAGGCATCGTGCCAGTAGCGGCTGACGAGCTGGCGCTGGGCGCGCAACAGGTCGAGCGCGGCATTGTACTGGTCCTGGTTCAGCTCGTAGGGGCTGGTGATGCCAAGCTCCGGCTTGTGGAACATCAGGTACTGGGCGGCGTCGGCGATGTGGATCGGGCCGTCATAGGCCTGCACCCGGCCCTTGTTCGACTGGCCGTCGGGCAGCGTCTGCTCCTCGAATACCACGCTCCAGGAGGTGGGGGGCGTGTCGCCGAACACCTCGGTCGAGTACATCAGCACGTTCGGGCCCCACATGTAGGGCACGCCGTAGTGGACCCCGTCCACCACATACCAGGGCGCGTTCTGCAGGCGCGGGTCCACGGTGGACCAGGACGGGATGAGGTCGAGGTTGATCGGCTGCACCCGGTCGCCCGCGATCAGCCGGAGCGAGGCATCGCCCGATGCGGTGACGAGGTCGAACCCGCCCTCGTTCATCAGCGCCACCATCTCGTCCGAGGTGTTGGCGGTCTTGACGTTGACCATGCAGCCGGTCGCGGCCTCGAACCTGGTCACCCAGTCGAAATCGGCCATCGTCTCGCCGCGCTCGATGTAGCCGGGCCAGGCAACGATATCGAGCCGGCCCTCGCCCGGGCCGATCGCGGTCACCTGTGCGGCAAGCGGCTGCGTGGCAAGGGCCAGCGCCATCGCCACGGTTCCAAGCAGTCGTGCGTTCATCGTGATATCTCCCCGTCGTGTCGCGGTTATCGTCTCGCCGCCCCGGTCGGGCAGCGGCGGCCCGGGATTCCCCGTGGACTGACCCGCCCGGTCCGAGAGTGACAGGACGGACCCGCTTCGCAAACACAAAACGATGAAGCCCGATATCGGGAAAACCGATGGGGCGCGTCAGGGTCCCGTGCGGAACGACGCCTGGGCCAGGCGGATGAAGTCGCGCGTGACGTCGCCAAGGGGGGCACCCCGGCGCCAGGCGAGGCCCACCTGCACGGTCGGCAGGTCGCCCGACACGTCGCGGATCTCGATCCGGTCGCCTTCCAGGGACCAGGGCCGGTAGATGAGGTCGGGCAGGATCGCCAGGCCCATGCCGGTGGCGACCAGGCTGCGCACCGCCTCGACCGACCGGGTGCGGAAGGCGACGTTCGGGCGCGCGCCAAGCGAGGCGAGAAGGCTGGCGGTGCCCGCCTCGATCTCCTCGACCGACAGCATGATGAGCGGTTCGGCGGCGACGTCGTCGAGCGTCACCGCTTCGCGCTGGATCAGGGGGTGGCCGAGCGGCAGCCACAGGCGCATGGCCGACACGGCGATGCTTTCGACCTGCAGCGCGTGGCGGTTGTGCAGTTTCGACGTGATCAGGAAGGCCACGTCGATCTCGCCGCCGATCAGCAGGTGTTCGAGGTATTCGCCGGTATCCTCGATCGCCGAGACGCGGACGTTGGGGTAGGTCCGCCGGAACCGGCCCAGGGCGTCGGACAGGCCGTAGCCCGCGACCAGGGACGTGACGCCCAGCCGGATCTCGCCCGTCCGCGTGGCGGGGCCCGTGACGAAGGCGCGGCGGGCGTCCGAGACATCGTCGCGGATCTTGCGGGCGTGGCGCAGGAACTGGTGCCCGGCGTTGGTGATCTCGAGCCCGTGGGCGCGGCGTTCGAAGAGGGTCACGCCAAGGTCGGCCTCCAGCGCCTTGATCGCCTCGGTCACCGAGGACTGCGAGATCGCCAGCGCCTTGGCCGCGCGCGAGATGCTCTCGTGCTCGGCGGCGGCCACGAAGAACTGGAGTTGTCGCAGGGTGAAGGCCAAGCGGGGTATCGTTCCGGGGTGTCGGGTCGCCCAGTCGTGGGGCAGTTTGCGGCGGCGCGCAACCGGGGCGGGGTTAGGGTGCGACCGGGGCGGCGAGGTCCAGCAGGGCGGCCGTATCCACATGGGCGGCGAGGTGGTCGGCGAGGCGGTCGAGCGTGGTGTCCACCCCCCCCTCGAAGTCGAGCGTTCCGTGCGCCGCGCCGCCCAGCCGCGTCAGGTAGGCGCTGCGGAAGGCGTCGGCGGCGAACAGGCCGTGGACATACAGGCCGCGGATGCGCCCGTCGGAGCTGGCGGCGCCTGCGGGCTGGCCGTCCACCGTGGCCCAGGCGCGGTGCGTGTCGGGGCCAGTGGTGTGGCCCAGGTGGATCTCGTAGCCTGCGATGGGGTGGCCGTCGGCCTGGCCGGTCACGCGGCGCAGCGTCTTGTCGGCGCGCATCACGGTGGTGACGTCCAGGAGGCCCAGGCCAGCGACCCCGCCGGGCGGTCCTTCGATCCCGTCGGGGTCCTCGATCCGGGTCCCCAGCATCTGGAAGCCGCCGCACAGGCCCAGCACATGCCCGCCGCGCCGGACATGGGCGGCAAGGTCGATGTCCCACCCCTCGGACCGGAACCGGGCGAGGTCGGCGATGGTGGTCTTGGACCCCGGCAGAAGGATCAGGTCGGCGTCGCCCGGCAGCGGTGTCCCCGGGTCGATCAGGCGCAGGTCCACGTCCGGTTCCGCCGCCAGCGGATCGAGGTCGTCGAAGTTGGCGATGCGAGGCAGGCGGGGGACGGCGACGGTGATGCGGGCCCCTGGGCGGCGCGATCCGCGCAGGTCCAGGATATCCTCGGCCGGGAGGCGGCGGGCGTCGTCGAACCAGGGGATCAGACCCAGGTCGGCCCAGCCGGTGCGGCGGGCGATTTCCGCACGGCCGTCGGCGAACAGCGTGGGATCGCCGCGAAAGCGGTTGACGAGGAACCCCTTGATGTGGGCGCGGTCGCCGTCGGGCAGGACGGCGTGGGTGCCCACGAGTTGCGCGATCACCCCGCCGCGGTCGATGTCGCCCGCGATCACCACGGGAACGCCCGCGGCGTCGGCAAAGCCCATGTTGGCGATGTCACCGGCGCGCAGGTTGATCTCGGCCGGGCTGCCTGCGCCTTCCACAAGGATCAGGTCGGCGGTGGCGGCAAGGCGGCGGAAGCTGTCCAGCACACGGGGCAGGAGGGTGAGCTTGAGCGCGGCGTAGTCGCGGGCGGCGACGGTGGCCAGCCTGCGGCCCTGCACGATCACCTGCGCGCCGCGGTCGGTCTCGGGCTTGAGCAGGACCGGGTTCATGTCGGTCAGGGGATCGCGCCCGGCGGCGCGGGCCTGTAGCGCCTGGGCACGGCCGATCTCGCCCCCGTCGGCGGTGACGGCGGCGTTGTTCGACATGTTCTGCGGCTTGAACGGCGCGACGCGCAGGCCCTGACGTGCGAAGTGGCGGGCCAGACCCGCCACTAGCAGCGACTTTCCGACGTTCGATCCGGTGCCCTGCACCATCAGGGCGCGTGCCATGGGCCGCGGCCCCGGGCGGGGATCAGGCGGCTTCGGCCTGCTCCGCGGCGTGCCGACGCTCGGCTTCCTCGCGCGACAGCGCGACGGACGTGCGGACGCCCTTCGACACGAAGTCCATCAGACCCTTCACGACCCGCTCGTTGGGGTCGATCCCGGCGCAGCTGAGCACTTCGCGCCCGTCGCGGGACCGCGCCCAGCGGGCGATCTGTTCGGGACCATTGCCGAACTTCTTGTCGTCAGCGATGGCATCGTCGAGCGCCGCCAGCACGACGGCGGCGAACAGCTTGCGCGCGCGGGCGCCCTGTTCGAAGTTGAAAGCGGTGCCATCCACGAGATCGGTCATATCCTAGCCCTTGTTCTTGCTCTTGCATCTTCGGGAACCCCGGCTTAGGCGATCCGGCCCCGATTCGGCTAGCATAATCGGGAATGGCTGCCATGCGTCCGGGGCATGACGTCAGAAACGTTTCCCCAATCTGCGGCCCCGGTTCCCCGGTAGACCGACCATATATAGAAAGCGTCACGAAATCGACAAGAATTCGGCGCAGCTACGTCGCGGTTCCGTGAAGTCAGTGCCCGTCGTTCGGCAAGACCTTGGCATAGGTCACCTCGCGCCCGGCGCGGCGCGCTTC
>DBBA01000217.1 GCA_002291955.1 Rhodobacteraceae bacterium UBA996
TGCTCGTCCGATCCCGCGCCCCCGCCGGTCGGCACGTCGCGCGCGGCGCGCTGGGCACGGCGTGCCACCCGCCCCCGCCGCGGCCCGCCCACTCGCTATTTCCGGGGAGTTGTAATCCGCGAATTGGGTCGCCCCGGGACACATGCTAAGGTTGAAATCATCATCGTCCTGGCCTATGAGAGGGAGAGTGCGCATGCCGCACGAGTGGGTTTTCGACGTTCTGACCGACCTCAAGCTGTACGCGCAGCGCAATCGCCTGACGGCGTTGCACGCCCAGCTGGATCAGGCGGCCCTTGTGGCCGCGGTCGAAATCGCGTCAGCCGAGGGAAGGGGGCCGTTGACGGCGATCGCAGATGGCAACGGACTTCGAGACGGTCATCGACACGATCCGGCAGGTCGCCACGCTCGATGAGCTGAACGGCCACATCCTGTCCCTGCGCGACCACTTCGGGGTCGCGCATGTGATCTACCACTCGGTCAACTCCACCGGGCAGCAATACGCCGCGCTCACCTATTCCGACGACTGGGTGAAGCGCTACCTGGACCAGGACTATGCCCGGGTCGATCCGGTGGTCCAGGGCTGCTACCGGCGGTTCCATGCGGTGGACTGGAAGCGGCTGGACTGGACCGGCAAGCCCCAGCGGGCCTTCCTGTCCGAGGCGCTGGATGCGGGGGTGGGCAACCAGGGGTATTCGATCCCGATCCGCGGTCCGAACGGGCAGTTCGCGCTGTTCACCGTCTCGGACACCCAGACCGACGCAAGCTGGGAGAAGTTCAGCGAACGCTACACCCGCGAACTGATTCTGGCCGCGCATTTCCTGAACCAGAAGGCGCTGGAGATCGAGCGGGGATCGGACAAGGTCGAGGTCGCGACGCTGTCCCCGCGCGAGATCGACGCGCTGACGCTGCTGGCGATGGGGCTCAGCCGGGCGCAGGCGGCCGACAGCCTGTCGATCTCGGAACACACGCTGCGGGTCTACATCGAAAGCGCGCGGCACAAGCTGGGCGCGATGAACACCACCCATGCGGTGGCCCGGGCACTCGCCCGGGGGTTGCTTGTCGTCTGACATCGGCGCGCGGCCCTCTACCGGCTGTTAACCGCGACTGTCCCACCCTGTCGCCATCACGACAGGGGAAAACGCCATGATCCGCTACCTTTACGCCGAAGACCTGACCGCCTTCCCGACGCTGGCCGAAAGCATGTTCCGCGACCGCGCAACACAGTTCCGCGCGCGCCTGGGCTGGGACGTGTCGGTGGACACGCGGGGGCACGAGCGCGACGACTACGACGCGATGAACCCGCTCTATGCGATCTGGCAGCAGGCCGACGGCACCCATGGCGGGTCGATGCGGTTCCTGCCCACCACCGGCGACACGATGGTGAACGACCATTTCCGGCACCTGACCGACGGCGTGCGGATCGAAAGCCCGTTCATCTGGGAATGCACCCGCTTCTGCCTGTCGCCCGAGGCGGGCCCGCGCGTGTCGGCGGCGCTGATGCTGGCGGGGCTGGAACTGGGACTGGGCCAGGGGCTGGAACACGCGGTGGGCGTGTTCGATGCCCGCATGGTGCGGATCTACCGCGCGCTCGGGTGGGAGCCCGAGGTGCTGGGCACGCAAGGGTCGGGGCGCGAGGCGATCAGCGTCGGCCTGTGGGAATTCGCGCCGCGCTACCGCCCTGCCCTGCTGGCCCGTGCGGGACTGACCGACGAGCTGGCGCGGCACTGGTACGCGCGCGCCTTCGGCAATCCGGCGGGCCTGCTGGCCGCCGTGGGGTAAGGGGCGCTGCCCCTCTGCCGCCCCGTGCCGGGGCGTCATTCACCCCGGGATACTTGGAACAGGATGAAGTGGCGGACGGAGCCTGCTTCATCCTTGCCCAAATACCTCAGGCCCCGAGGGCGGGTCCGCCGCGCGGACCCGGCCGAGAGGAAAGGTGTCGCGGCCCGGAACGGGCCGCGTCCGTTGGATCAAGGCGCGGGGCGGTCGTCGTGATCGGGCGTCAGGATACGACGCGAATCGCCCTCGGGGTCGTCGTACTGGTGCGTGCGCATCGTCCAGACGAAGGCCAGAAGGCCCAGAAGGCCAAGGCCGAGCGACACCGGGATCAGCCAGGACAGGACTTCCATCGCGCTACTCCCGGATCCTGAGCGCGTTCAGTGTCACCGTGATCGAGGACACCGACATGGCGATCGCCGCGGCCAGCGGCGTGGCCAGGCCCACCACCGCGACGGGCACCGCTACCACGTTGTAGAGGTTCGAGATCACGATGTTCCCGCGCATCAGGCGCACGGCGCGGCGCGCGACCGCCAGCGCCTCGGCCACCGGTTCCAGCGACGCGCCCATCAGCACCACGTCCGACGCCGCCCTTGCGGCGTCGAGCGCGGACGCGGGCGAGACCGACACATGCGCACCCGCCAGCGCCGCGGTGTCGTTCAGGCCGTCGCCCACCATCAGCACCCGGCCGCCCGCAGCCCGCAGCGCCTGAAGGCGCGCGAGCTTGTCCTCGGGGCGCAAGCCCGCCTGCCAGTCCGCGATGCCCAGCCGGTCGGCCATTGCCCGCACCGGACCATCCGCGTCGCCCGACAGGATCGCCAGCCGCATCCCCTGCGCCCGCAGCGCCGCGACCAGCGCCTCGGCCCCCGGGCGCAGCCGGTCGGTGAAGGTCAGGCGCAGGGGCGCCTCGGCCCCGATCCGCAGCCAGACGGATGTCGCCCGCCCGTTGTCATCCGCGCCACACCAGTCGGCGCGGCCGAAGCGCACCTCTGCCCCTGCGGCCCGCGCCGTGACCCCGCAGCCCGGCACCTCGCGCGCGTCCTCGATCCGGGCAGGCTGCACGCCCGCGGCCCGCGCGGCCTCGGCCACCGCGACCGCCAGCGGATGCGCGGACGCCGCTGCCAGTGCTGCCGCGATCCCCTGCGCCCGCAGCGGCAGCGCGCCCAGGTCCTGCACCTCGGGCCGACCCAGCGTCAGCGTGCCGGTCTTGTCGAACACGACCGTATCCACCTCGGCCAGCCGTTCCAGCGCGGTCCCGTCCTTGAGCAGCAGGCCCCGCCGGAACAGCCGCCCCGAGGCGGCGGTCATCACGGCAGGCACGGCGAGGCCCAGTGCACAGGGGCAGGTGATGATCAGGACCGAGGCCGCAATGTTGAGCGCGTGGCGCAGGTCGCCCTCGGTCCACATCCAGCCAAGAAATGTCAGCGCCGCGCAGGCATGGACAAAGGGCGTGTAGAACCGCACCGCCCGGTCCGAGATCGTGCGGAACCGGCCGCGGCCCGCCTCGGCCACCGCCACCAGATCGGTCATCCGGGCGAGCGCGGTATCGCGGCCCGCGGCGGTCACGCGCAGGGTCAGGACGCCGGTCAGGTTCACCTCGCCCGCGGCCATCGCCGAGCCGGGACCGGCGGCCACCGGCAGCGTCTCGCCGGTCAGCAGCGACCGGTCCACCTCGGATACGCCCTCCGTCACCACGCCGTCCGCGGGCAGGCGCACGCCGGGCAGGATGCGGATCCGGTCGCCGGGGCGCAGGTCGGCGGCGGGGACCAGCACCTCGGCATCGCCGGTCAGGCG
>DBBA01000132.1 GCA_002291955.1 Rhodobacteraceae bacterium UBA996
CGAGACTTCGCCGTCAGGGGTCTCGACCGCGATACGGCGCAGCGCCCCACTCGCCAAGGTGCTGCGGGTCACCAAAGAAACAATCGTGCCGCCGTCTGAACCCTGCAATCGCACTTCGCCCGGCACGAGTGTGCCATGGGTGCCATAGACCTTCATCAAGCCGACGTCGCGGTGGACTGGCCGAGGAAAGGTGGTCGCGTAACGGTAGTCAAGCAAGGCACCGTCGCGGAACCGGACGGTGCCGCAGAGCCATTTCTCGCCTCCCCCGGCCTGAAGATGTGTCGCTTGCGCTGAATGTGGCACGCGATGCCATCCAAGAAGCGCCCGGGCCATGGCGATCCCGTGGTAGTTGTAGACGGCAAAGTCGTTCACAACCGCGTCCACACGGCCGAGGAGCCCGAGTTCGATGAGCCGCCGCTGCAACCTGACCTCGGGCAGAAACGGAAACTGTTCTGCGACGCCGACAAGCCGGCGGGTTGATCGAAGTCGTTGCAGAAGCATGTCCCCGCGCCGCCCGTTCCACGCAAAGGGCGTCTCCAATAGCAGCGGCACGCCGAGTTCGGCGACGCGGGGATAGACATCCTCGACAACACCGGGGGGAACCACCACGACCAGCAGGTCCGGCGTGGCTGCCCGGACAAGCGCCGCCATGTCGGTCCAGGCGGGCCAGCCGGTGCTCTCTGAGACCCGATCCGCGCTCTCTTGCGTGCGTGTCGCCACGCCACAGACTTCGACAAGGTCTTGCAGGGCGGTGACCACGGGACGATAGACGCGCGAGACGCGGTCGCCCCCACCGATGAAGCCGACGCGCAGTCGGGGCGAACCAACAGAGCGCGGAGTTGCAGGCAACGTGCGTGGGGAGCGGGCCTTCAGGTGATCAGCTAGTCGGATTGCAAGGGCGACAAGGGTTTGGGTCGGGTTCATGTGCCCATTGGTCGCAAACACTGAACTGCCCGCAACGTAGAGCCCCGCAATCCCGTGGACCTGGCAGTCTGTGTCGACCACGCCTGCGGACGGGCACGCAGACATCCGGGTTGTGCAGGACGGGTGCGCCAGGTCGATCAGCCCCGCCCTCCACGCCTCAAACCCGCGCGCGGCCAGATCGGGGCGCGTGGGCAATGGAGCCCCAAGGCGCGTTGCCTCGGCATGGAACGCAACCTCCACGGCGCAGACGGTTGCATACTCCCGCTCGGACACCCGCCAGTCGATCCGCGCCAGAGGCTGACCGAAAGCATCCATCCGGTCTGAGAGCATGACCCGGCTTTCCGGGTCAGGAGGTTGCTCCGTCACGCAGCCGACCACAACCCGGTCCGGATGATTGAGTGGCGGGTGGTGCATCATGAAGCGGTCGCGCGCCGCCAAAGCGAGGTCGACAGGCCGCGCCAGCGCAGCGCTGATTTCGCGCCCCGCAGCCCGCGCCTGCCGGCGGCGCAGCGCCCGTGCGCCCTCTGCAAGGCGCGACAAGGAATTTGTCGAGCCGCCAAACTCGACCATGTGGATGGCCGCGTTCACGAGTCCTTTCTCGCGTTGTCTTTCCGCGGACAGGCGCCAGCCGATCGAGAACACGCGCGAGGAGGATTCCGCGCGATGCCAGCGACTTCCCAACCGTCTCCGGATGGCTGTCGCATCACGTGGCCCAAAACTGGCCAATTCGGTGAAGGTGTGGTCGGCGAGGTAGCGCCCGACGTTGTCGTTGCCCAAACCGGCAGGCCGGTCGCTGCGGGACGCTAGCAGCAGGCGCGCGTTCTGTATGCCCCCGCAGGCAAGCACCACTCGCGGCGCCTCGACGTCAAAACGGGCGCCGTCCTGTCCACGCACCACAACGGACCGGACGCGACCGGCAGCCGGGTCGATGCGCACCTCCTCGGCCGTCGCGTGCAGGAAGAGATGCACGTTCGCGCTTTCGGCAATGCGCGGTGCGACGGATTGCCCCGCATTCACCGCTTTCGGCGCGCCGGAGTGTTGCAGCACCGCAAGCGGCGCCCCCGTGTCGTCCGTCAGGTGGCGAAAGGCGGCTGTATTGCCGGGGTCGGCGACGCTGAATTCCCAAGCGACGGGTTGGAACAGGCTCCCGTCAGGCGAGGGCACGTCGAACCCCTGGGCGAGTTCGGCCGACAGGACCTCGGGATTGCGCGCCCCCGAGAGCCCGAGGAACCGGCCCGCACGTGCGTAGAAGGGCGCCAAGATATCCCCGTCGATGGGCCAGCCGCTCGCGGGGAGCCAGGGCCGGGCACGATAGTCGATTGCATCGAGTGCACCGCACCGACCCGTCCATAGATTGCTGGCGCCCCCAAGTGCCCGGCATCCGACCGCGTCGTGGGGCGCCCGTGCCTGCCCGATGGACTCGAAGTCGTTCAGCCGGTCGGCATCTGGGTCGCGCGCTGTGCCCCCACTATCCAGCACAGCAACCTTCAGGTCGGTCGAGCGCAATTCGTCCGCAATCGCCAGACCTGCGGGGCCTGCCCCGACAACAAGGACGTCGAAACGTCTTGACCCGGCTGCCAGGGCTTCAACGGATGCAATCGGCATAGTCACAACCCTTGGATCGGCCACACAAACGACTACCCGGAAGATGGCCCGGCCGCACACCGCCGCAGGCCGGACCGTGCCAGAGGTCGGCCACCCCTGTCAAACCGTGACTGGGGCTTGCCTTCCAACTTGGACGATGGCGCCAGATTTGTCGGCCCGCCGCGCCGCCGACCGGCCGCGCTGGGCCTCGGCGATACGCGCGCGGCCTTCCGGGTTGCGAGGGCCCGGGTGCTCTTGCCGCCGTGCAGCTGGCAGCGCCGCCGTCCGGGTTCTGAGAGGGCCTTGCAGGGGGCGCCCTTTCGGGTGCGGGCGCCGCACCAGATGCGGGGCAGGGGCGCCTGCCGAGCCAGCGCGCGGGCGATCCAGAGGGGAAGCCCGCCGAGAGGGGTCAATTCATCGGGCGGGGCCAGGCCCCCGTGACGGGTCTGATGGTGTGACCGCCCCGCGACGGCATCTGTGTGCCAGGCTGGGTCATCGACGATCCACGAGAAGGGCGGTCAAGCCATCAGAGCCCCGGCCAGCCCCTCTCCCTTGAGTTCGACCTTGCGGGCCTCACAGGCATCGCGAGTTCGGCCAGGACGTGCAGTGTGCGCTTGGCCTCGCGGGCTTCCTCGAGCGGCCCGTCAGGGTAGCGGCCAAGGCCCGATGCGCGCCGCCGTCCGTGCGCTTCAAGAGCCAAAGCCCGCCACCATCGGCATACTGCCCCGGGGCCTTGCCCATGAGTTGCGCCGCGACGAGGTTGTTGAGGGTCAGGGCCACCCGGTCCACCATTGGATCCGCCCCCATGTCCAGCGCTTGGCGGGGCAAGATGGAACAGGACGGAACGGGCAACGCGCGGAAAACCAGGGATATATGCGCCGGGCGGCGCATCCCGGAACCCCAACATGTGAATGGTGGATGCGGACTCTGGTCACCATGGACGCCCGGCGAAGGACGTCCTGCGACGCACCGGGCGGGGGGGCTGATGCGTCGCTTGCATCGGGCCGGACCCGATGGTTTGATGCGCGGCGTTGCCAACGGATCAGGGGCGTGGGGGTGGCGTGTCTCGGAGCGGGAGTTCTGTGCGTCCGACCCGGGCGATGACGCCGCCTGCTGACGTGACGGGCCGTGCGGCACTTGGCTGACCTGCGCCCGGCGCCCGCTCTCCACACCGAACATGCCGGCCTGGCAGGTTGGACCCCGGTCATCGTCTATCTGGTGATGGCTGCGGCGACGCTGGGTGTTGCGGCCGCGACCGCGACCGGCAATATGCTGCGCGATCAGCCGAACGCCGACATCTGGCAGCACGTCGCCGCGATCCGGGCGCTGATGGACAACCTGACCGCGCCGCAGAACCCCTTCGTCACCGGGACCGAGACCAGCCGACATTTCCAGCCCCTGTGGGTGGCGACCGCGGCGCTGGCCAGGCTTCTCGACCTGACCGTCTGGCAGGCCGTGACCGGGGCAACCTTTGCCATCATGGCGACGCTGGCCCTTGCGGTGCATGTCTTTGCGCGCACCTTCTTCAGGTCGCCCTGGGCGCCCTGCGTGCTGCTGGCGGTGATGCTGTTCGGCTGGTCATCGCCGCTGTCGCACACGGGCCTTCATTCGTTCTGGACCCTGCTGTTCGGCGCGGGCTACCCGGCCACGCTGATGATTGCGCTGTCGCTGCTGCAATGGGCCGTGGTGATCCGGGCACTGGGCGACCGCCGATACCTGGTGGGGCTGGCCGTCCTGAGCGCGCTGATGTTCGCCACCCACCAGCTGGGCGCGGTGATCGGCGGAATCGGGGCGGTCTGCTTTGCCCTGGTCCAGCCGGACGTGCCCGTGCGGCGGCGGATCGCGGTCCTTGCGGTGATGGGCGG
>DBBA01000250.1 GCA_002291955.1 Rhodobacteraceae bacterium UBA996
ACGGCCCTCACCAGAGGCTTACACCGGCATCACGAGCCAGCCGTCTTCATCCTGATGCGGAACATGCAGGAAGCCGGTCTTGAGGGTCGCCATGAAGGCGCGTTCGAAGGCGAGGCGCATCGCGTCCACATACTCCCGCGAGCGGTCCATCGGCTGGCAAACCGTGCACTGCTTCGAGATTGCCCAGCGCGGCGCGACGTGACCACGTTCGCAAGGGGTGCCTGTGAAGTAGATCGAAAGGCCGCGGGCCTTGGCCTCGGTTGAGGTCTTTGCGTACTCTGCGGTCATGCCCGGTGCTCCTTGAGGAAAGCAACGAGGTCGTCCCGCAGATAGCGAACGATCCGCTCATTCGGCTGCGAGTACTTGGGGCCGATGGCGTCCTTGCGCCAGCGGTAGAGGGTTTCCGTCGTGACGCAGAGGAAGTCAGCCGCCTCGGAAGGGGTCATGACTTCCGGGGCGTTCGCGCGCAAGACGACGGCGCGCAAGTCAGCAAGCTGCTGACCAAGGTCAAGTGTGGGCATGGTGGAGTCCTCAACGGTGAGAGATTGGAAAGGTTGTCGCTCATGCGCGCCTTCCGCTTTCACCGCCCTCCGCAGAGTAGCGTCACAGCCTTGGCACGGACTCCGTTGATGCTCAAAAATTAGGCAGTCGCCCGCCCGATTTCAACAACATTCGTAGGTGTTACCTCACAACGCCGGTCAATCACGGCGCTGATTTCGTTCGCAACCTTGCGCTGCCGTTCCACTGGCACGGTCGCATAGAAGCCGAGCGACTTCGCCTCGCCGCCGGTCAGATTCTGGCCGCAAAGCCACCGGATCACCATCTCGCGCGTGTCCACGTCTTGGGTTGCCTCGTTCCACAGATGCCGAAGATCACCCTCAGCCGTGAGCGGCAGGCGGTCCAGCGCGTCGAGCGGCCCCCGGATTCCGTCGATGCGACGGCAGGAAGCAAAGACCCAGTCGCAGTTGTCCATCTTGATCTCGTGCAGGCGCTTGAACGTCGACAAGGAGCGCGCGGACATGGCGATCAGGCGCTTGCCTTTCACCTTCTTGAGGCCGGTGGAAAGCAACATCGTGCCAGCCGTGAGGTCGATGTCCGCCCACGTCAGGTTGCGCAACATGCGACCGCGCATCCCCGTATGCCAGCGCAACATCCCAGCCAGCCGGATCGTCTCGTTCTCGACCCCTTCGATCTCGGCCCAGCGATCCGCCCATTCGACCGACGTGTCGAGCGTCACCTTGCCTTCCCGGTCCTTGTCCTTGCGGTCGCGCATGATCGGCATCTTCTTCATCGCGGGCCAGCGGAAGGGCATGTGCTCGATGTTCAGTGCGCTGAGCGCTTGGGTCCGGGCATAGGAGAGGGCAATATGCAGCTTGTGCGCGGCGAACGGGGCCGACTTCGTCAAGGCATCAAGCCGACGCTGAATCTCGCCGTGGTCGATCTCGTCAACGCGCGTTTCGAGCAGGCCGTCCAGCTTTCGCTCAAGAACCGACCGATAGTTCTGGACCGTTTCCTCGGCCCGTGGCCCGCCGAACGCATCGTCCAACCCAAGGCGTGAAGCAGCCTCCAACTCGAACGCTTCGCGCAACGTCGGGGGCACGGCCTTTGACGCGGCCTCGGCCTCGCGCTCCTGCCGCGTTTTGACGGCACCCTCGTCAATGTCATGGGCGGTCTTGCCGACCTGCTTCTTCGCCCAAGCCGTGTGCTTGCCCTGCGCCGACCACTGGCCGAGTTTGACACGCCGAGTCTTCTGCGCCGTCGAGTCCCACTTGTTGACGTACCACGTCTTGACCCCACCCGCCGTCACGCAGAGTTGCAGGCCCTTGCATGTCGGGTCTGAAAACCAAGTCGTGCTGTCAGCCGACAAGGTCTTGAGATTGGTGTCCGTGACTTTATCTGAGGCATGATCGAGACTCCATGCAATGCCGGTGTCGTTGCAAGGTTCACGATACGTTCTAACCCGGATCAAACACAACCGAGTGTTGGCGAAGCGCCTGATTTCATTGATGTTTGTTGGTGTAACCCCACCGAGTGTTGGTGGGATTCTCGCATTACGAATGACGTGCTCTACCAGCTGAGCTACACCGGCGCGCCGCATAGCACCGGGCCGGGGGGATGTGTAGCCCTAATTTGCGGCGGATCGGGATGCGGGCATCGGCACCACGTTGTCATCGGGGGCAGCGGCAGGGGCGCCCACGATCATCGGCAGCATCCCGGCGGCGGTCGAGGTCATCACCTCGGCCTCCTTGGGGCGGCGCCAGGCCAGCGTGTCGAAGGCGTGGCAGTTGCCGCAGACCGGCATCCAGTGCGCGTGCACCGTGCCGCAGTTGTCGCAGACCCACTGCGGCCCCCGCGATGCGCTGATTGCACGCGCCAGCCACGCGCGCACCACGGCATCGTCGCTGCCTTCGCCCCGCTCGATCGCAGCCATCACGGTCAGCGACCGCGTGGTGGGGTCGGTCGTCGCCAGATCGCCCAGCGCGCGGCGGGCGGCGGGGAAATCCTCGGCCGCGATGAACAGTTCGGCCTTGAGCAGCTTCGTCTCGGGGTCGTCCGGGCGCAGGCTTGTCAGCGCCTCGAACCGCTTGAGGCGCGCGCGGGGGGTCTCGTCCGGCACGATCTCGGCAAAGGCGGCGGCGAGGTCGGGGTGGGGCGCGGCCTCCCACGCCTTGACCAGCACCCGCGTGGCATACTTGGGCCGCCCGTCGGTGACATAGGCCTGCGCCGCCATCACCGCGGCGGGGATCAGGTCGGGCGAGGCCTTGTTCGCCGCAATCGCGGCCTCGCGCGCCTCGATCGACGCCCCATCGGCGACCACGCCCTTGGCTTCCGACAGCGCGAGCACGGCATCGCGGCGGCGGAATACATCCCGCGGCAGGCCGCCGTAGCGCAGCTTTGCACCCAGCGTCGTGCGCGCGCCCTTCCAATCGCCCTGCTCCGCCTGAAGGCGCAGCAGGATGTCCTGCGTCTCCTCGTGCTTCGGCTTCAGGTCGAACGCCTTCTGCGCCAGCTTCAGCGCGGTTTCGTCGTCGCCCGCGGCCAGACGCTGGTGCATCAGCCCGCGGATGCCGACGAAGCGTGTCCGGTCGTCCTGCAACAGCCGCTTGAACGCCTCCTCGGCCTTGTCGCGGTCGCCCGCCATCTGCGCGGCCTGCGCCGCGATCAGCGTGGTCAGTTCCGGGCGTTGCAGATAACCCTCGGCCTTCTGTGCCTTGGCCAGCGCCTGCCGCCCCTCGCCACTGGCCAGCGCCATCAGGCTGTCGGTCAGCGCCTCGTAGCCCTTGCGCTCGCGGTTGCGGCTGAACCAGCGGCTGATGGCGGTCTCGTCCCCCGACAGGAACTTGAGCGTCGCCACGCCCAGACTGGCGAGCTTCAGGAGCCCCCATAGCGCCACGATCAGCACCGCCAGCGCGATGGCGGCCTGCAAGGGGCGCAGGTTGAACTCGACACCGGCGAAGGCGATGCGCACCCCGCCCTCGGCCTCCATCAGCCAGCCGGCGCCCAGGGCCAGGGCCGCGATGGCGACAACGAACAGGGTGATCTTCGTGACGGACCAGAACATGTCGCCCTCCTAGCTGCTGCCGTATCCGGCAAGGGCTTCCAGTGCAGCGCGGCGGGTCTGGGCGAGGTCGGCCCAGCCCTGCATGGTGTCCCGGCCCGGGTCGGGCAGGGTCGCGACCAGATCCAGCGCCGCGGCCAGATCGCCCGCCGCCAGCGCGGCCTCGGCCCGCGACAGGATGGCGTCGGCATCCTCGCCGGCCTGCGGGGTCAGCGACCGCACACCCGACTGGATGCGCATGAACGCCTCGATCCGGCCGATCTCGCCCGCTGCGGCCTGGGCGCGCAGGGTCGCTTCCAGCGCTGCGCGGGCGGCATCCGGGAACGCCTCGCGCAGGGCGGCCAAGGACGGGATCCCGTCACCGGCCCGCGCCACCAGGGCATCGGGCGGAGCGGTGCCGACCAGATCGGCCAGCGCCGCCAGCGGCGCGCCATAGGGTGTTCCGGCGTCCAGCGCCGCGCGCAGGTCGGCCACGGCGGTAGCGAGGCGGCTGGCGCGGACCTCGGCCGCCGCAGCGGCGCGGGCGGCTTCCAGCGCAGCGCGCTCGTCCTCGATGGCGGTCAGCGTCGCCCGCAACTCGGCCTCGAGCGCGGACAGACGTTCGTCCGCCTGCACGGCCAGCGCCGTGCGATCCTGTTCGACCCGCGCGATCCCGTCCGCCGCTTCCTGCCGAAGGGCGGCGATCTGTGCCTCGACGGCCGCCTGCGCCTGTTCCGACAGCGCGACCGTCACCTGCGGCCGATCCTCGAGTGCGGTCAGCCGTTCACCCAGCGCCACCGTCTCGGACGACAGCACCTGCGCTTCTGCGGCCATCGCATTGAGGTCCGCCGCCACATCGGCTGCCGCTGCCGCCTGCGCCGCTTCGACCGCATCCAGCCGGGCGCGGGCCGCCGCATCCTCGACCGGCCGGGCAGTCAGGCCCTCAACCTCGGTCGCCAGCGCGTCGATCCGGGCCGACAGCGCCGGATCTGGCGGCCGCGGCAGCACATCGGTCCAGGCCGCCGCATAGCCAAGGGCCGCCGCCACCACCCCACCCAGAACCATCGGAACGAAGGACGGGCGGGAAACGGGTGCGGGTCCTGGGGTGACCACGGGCGAAGGGCTGACCGCTGCGGCAGGCACGACCGGGTCAGGCGCAACGCTGTCGGTGCCGGTGTCCTGCGCGAGCTCGGGCAATTCGGTGGCCTCCGGAACCACCTCGGCATCCGGAATGGCCGGATCGTCGGCCCTGCCAACGGGACCAGGCGCGGGATCGGGCGATGCTTCGGGCGCAGCGGGGGCCGCTGCCTCGTCCGGCGATGCTGCGGGCGGTGTCGCCTCTGCCGCCTCGGTCAGCGACTCTTCGTCCGGATTGTCGCGCTTGCCGCCTGACCGTGTGGATCGTGCCACGGGCACCTCCCATGGGGGCGGACCAACCCACCCCCGAATCTGCTTCATCACCCGCGCGCCGATTCAGCCTAGCTTTCCGGCTCGCCCGCCTCAACCCGCAGCGCTGCCACGATCGCGCGTTCCATCGCCGCGCCGTCGGGCGTCGGGACCACGGTCGTGGCATGCGGCGGCGGACCCGACCAGCCTGCGGCCGTCGCACTGCTCATCGCGATCAGGTGGACGCGCGCCGACAGACCGGTAAGGGCCGCGGCCAGCCGCTCGGCCGACAGGGGCGAGAAGGCCGGTGCGACCACATCCGTCGCGGCAGTCAGTCGCGCCTGTGCCTCGCGGTCCAGCGGCACGGGAACCTGCCGATACACCACCAGCGAAACCGTGTCTGTTCCAGCACGACGCAGCCGATCCGCAAGGTCGCCCCGCGTATCCGCCCCGCACAGGTGCAACAATGGGCCCGGCACGCGCTGGCGCGAGATCATGGCCACCAGATCGTCCGCCGTGCCCCCGGCCGACTCCGCATCCATGCCTGCCGCTGCGGCGACCTCGGCCGTGCGGTCGCCCACGCACCAGGCCCGCCGCCAGCGCAGGTCACGGTCCGCCGTCGCGTGGCGCACCCCCTCGGCCGAGGTGAAGATCAGCCCGGCCCAGTCCGCGGGTGACCAGTCGGCCCCGCTGGGTTCCGTTTCCATCAGGGGCGCCACCAGGATGCGCGACGGGTCCACGCCCGCGCGCTGCAGGCGGGCGGCCGTCGCCTGTGACGCGGCCCGGGGGCGCGTCAGCAGCACAAGGGGGGCTGGCATTGCCGGGGGCATGGGGCGGTGTTACCCCGCTGGTCGGAAGCGGGGCAAGCATGACGGCGGCAGTCACCACCATCCTGGGCATCGAATCGAGCTGCGACGATACCGCCGCGGCCGTGGTCCGGGCGCAGGGCGACACCGGCACGATCCTGTCCAGCGTCGTGCTCGGTCAGGCCGACCTGCACGCGGCCTTTGGCGGCGTGGTCCCCGAAATCGCCGCCCGCGCGCATGTCGAAAAGCTCGATCATGCGGTCGAGGCCGCGCTGGCGCAGGCGGGTGTCGGCCTGTCCGGGATCGACGCCATTGCGGTGACATCCGGGCCGGGCCTGATCGGAGGAGTGCTGTCGGGCGTGATGCTGGCGCGCGGACTGGCCGCCGCGACGGGCAAGCCCCTGCTGGGCGTCAACCATCTGGCCGGGCATGCCCTGACACCCCGGCTGACCGACGGGCTGGCCTTTCCCTATCTGATGCTGCTGGTGTCGGGCGGGCACTGCCAGTTCCTGATCGCCCATGCCGCCGACCGGTTCGAACGGCTGGGCGGCACCATCGACGACGCTCCGGGCGAAGCGTTCGACAAGGTGGCGAAGCTGCTGGGCCTGCCCCAGCCGGGCGGTCCGCCGGTCGAAGCGGAAGCCCTGCACGGCGACCCGTCCCGTTTCGACTTTCCCCGCCCGCTGCTGGACCGGCCGGGCTGCGACCTGTCGTTCTCGGGCCTGAAGACCGCGGTTCTGCGGGAACGCGACGCACTGGTGGCGGTGCAAGGCGGCTTGACGGTGCAGGACCGGGCCGACCTGTGCGCGGCGTTCCAGGCCGCCGTCGCGGCGGTGCTGGCCGAGAAGTCGCGGCGCGCCGTGCGTGTCTATTCCGGCCTGAATCCGGCTGCGCCTGCGTTTGCGGTCGCAGGCGGCGTGGCCGCGAACACCGTGCTGCGGACAGCCTTGCGCGCCGTCGCCGACAGCGAGGGGACGGCCTTTGTCGCGCCACCCCTGCGCCTGTGCACCGACAATGCCGCTATGATCGCCTGGGCGGGGTACGAACGGATGCGCCTTGGTCCGACTGACGACCGCACGCTGACCCCCCGCTCGCGCTGGCCGCTGGACGAGGACGCGGCACCGATGCTGGGCGCCGGGCGGCGCGGGGCCAAGGCATGACCCTTGCTCACGCTCTGATCCCGGGCCGGGCCGACATGGGACAGACGATGGAGGCCGTGGTCACGCGGCCGTTCCGTCACGGAAAAGGGCTGGAGACGCAGATCATGGCCTACTGGCTGTTCAAGTCGGAACCGGACACCTGGTCCTGGGACATGCAGGTGGCGCGCGGCGCCGCCGGGCAGGAATGGGACGGGGTCCGCAACTATCAGGCGCGCAACAACATGCGGGCGATGCAGGTGGGTGACCTCGGGTTCTTCTACCACTCGAACGAAGGGAAAGAGGTCGTCGGCATCGTCGAGGTCATCGCCACCGCGCATCCCGACAGCACATCGGATGATCCACGCTGGGAATGTGTGGACCTGCGCGCCGTGCGACCGTTCACCCGGCCGGTCACGCTGGACCAGTGCAAAGCGGAGCCGCGCCTGAAGGACATGGTTCTGGTCAACAACACACGCCTGTCGGTGCAGCCGGTCACGGCCGACGAATGGCGCGTGGTCTGCGAAATGGGCGCGACCGAGCCCTGAGGAATGGAAAAGGGTCCCGGCACAGGAACGCACCGGGACCCTTCGTCACCCACGCACACCCTAGCCACCGCGCGTGAAGAAATTCGGGTCTCGGCCATACTGGCCCGACAGCGATGAACCTACACGCGACCGCACCGGATGCCAAACGCCAAGTCCCGACAATTCCTGTCGAATTCGCCGTGTCCGGGCGACCTCAGGCGTAGACCGCTTCCTTGCGGAAGTGCTTGGCCAGCATGTAGTAGACCACGGCGCGATGCTTGTTCCGCTCGGACCGGCCGTAGGTGTCGATCACGGAATTGATCGCGTCCATCAGCTCGGGTCCGTCCTTCAGGCCGAGTTTCTTGATGAGGAAGTTGTTCTTGATCGTCTCGAGCTCGCTCGGCTGGCTGGCCGCGACGGTGGCGCTGTCGGCACTGTAGATCGCCGGTCCGCAGCCGATGGTCACCTTCGTCAGCAGGTCCATGTCCGGCGTCATGCCGCACTTGGTCTTCAGATCCTCTGCGTACTTCGCGATCAGTTCGTCCCGTTTGCCCATCAAAGCTCTCCCTTTCTGTCCACCCGAAAGAAACGCCCGGCCACTTGCGGGCCGGTGCGTTAACCTAGTGGACGGAATCGGCGCGTTCCAAGCGTTTTCCGCGCCGCACAGGCGGGGATGCGCCTAGTAGCGGTAGTGCTCGGGCTTGAACGGACCCTCGGGGGCGACGCCGATATAGGCCGCCTGATCGGGCTTCAGCTCGGTCAGCTTGGCGCCGATCTTGGCCAGGTGCAGGCGGGCCACCTTCTCGTCCAGGTGCTTGGGCAGGACGTAGACCTTGTTCTCGTACTTGTCGCCCTTGGCCCACAGCTCGATCTGCGCCAGCACCTGGTTGGTGAAGCTGGCCGACATCACGAAGGACGGGTGCCCCGTGGCGTTGCCCAGGTTCAGCAGGCGACCTTCGGACAACAGGATGATCCGGCTGCCCGAGGGCATCTCGATCATGTCCACCTGGTCCTTGATGTTCGTCCACTTGTGGTTGCGCAGGGCGGCGACCTGGATCTCGTTGTCGAAGTGGCCGATGTTGCCGACGATGGCCATATCCTTCATCGCGCGCATGTGCTCGATGCGGATGACGTCCTTGTTGCCGGTCGTGGTGATGAAGATGTCGGCGCTATCGACGACATCCTCCAGCACCACCACCTCGTAGCCGTCCATCGCGGCCTGCAGCGCGCAGATCGGATCGACCTCGGTCACCTTCACGCGCGCACCCGCGCCGCGCAGGGATGCGGCCGACCCCTTGCCCACGTCGCCGTAGCCGCAGACGACCGCGACCTTCCCCGCCATCATCGTGTCGGTCGCGCGGCGGATGCCGTCCACCAGCGATTCCTTGCAGCCGTACTTGTTGTCGAACTTCGACTTCGTGACGCTGTCGTTCACGTTGAAGGCGGGGAAGGGCAGGTGACCCTTCTCCATCATCTTGTACAGGCGATGCACGCCCGTGGTGGTTTCCTCGGACACGCCCTTGATCGCGTGGCGCTGCTTGACGAACCAGCCGGGCGACGCCGCCAGCCGCTTGCGGATCTGGGCGAACAGGCACTCCTCCTCCTCGCTCGTCGGGACGGCGATCAGGTCGGTCTCGCCTTCCTCGACCCGCGCGCCCATCAGGATGTACAGCGTAGCATCGCCGCCATCGTCGAGGATCATGTTGCAGGTGCCGCCTTCACCGCCGAACTGGAAGATGCGGTCGGTGTAGTCCCAGTATTCGGCCAGGCTCTCGCCCTTGACCGCGAACACCGGCGTGCCGGTCGCGGCAATCGCCGCCGCCGCGTGGTCCTGGGTCGAGAAGATGTTGCACGACGCCCAGCGCACATCCGCGCCCAGCGCCTTGAGCGTCTCGATCAGCACCGCGGTCTGGATCGTCATGTGCAGCGACCCCGCCACCCGCGCCCCCTTCAGCGGCTGGGCTGCGCCATACTCCTCGCGCAGGGCCATCAGGCCCGGCATCTCGGTCTCGGCGATGGCGATTTCCTTGCGGCCGAAGTCGGCAAGGGCGATGTCGCGGATGACGTAGTCGTGCACGGGCAGTGCTCCTGATCCTGTGGTTGCGCGGCAGATAGCACCGCACCCCGGGTGCGGCAATGCGGCGGGGAAACCCGTTGCCGCAGCGGGCGCACCCCGCTACGCCCGGACAGCGCAACCGGAGGGAACAGGGATGCCGCCACGCCAGCCCCGCGCCTGGCAACGGATGCTGTCGGGGCGCAGGCTCGACCTGCTCGACCCCACGCCCCTGGACATCGAGGTCGAGGATATCGCCCACGGCCTGGCCTTTGTCGCGCGCTGGAATGGCCAGACGCGGGGCGATTGGGCCTATTCGGTGGCGGAACACTCGCTGCTGGTCGAGACGCTGTTCGCGCGGACAAGCCCGGCCGAGGGGCCGCGCTGGCGGCTTGCGGCACTTCTGCACGACGCGCCCGAGTATGTGCTGGGCGACATGATCAGCCCGGTCAAGGCAGCGATCGGGCAGGACTACGGGGCGCTCGATGCCCGGCTGTCGGCGGCCGTGCACCTGCGCTTCGGGCTACCGGCCGTGCTGCCCGCGCCCATTAAGCGCGCCATCAAGGCGGCCGACCGGGTGTCGGCCTGGCTGGAAGCCGTGGAAATCGCGGGCTTCACGCGCGACGAGGCCGACCGCTTCTTCGGGCGCCCGGCGCCGGGCCTGCTTGACGGGCTGGGCATCGTCCTGCGCCCCCCGGTCGAGGTGCGCCGCGCCTATGCCGACCGGGTCGCGGCCCTGCTGGCGCTGGTTTGACCCCGCGTTGAGGCAGGTCAAGGCGCGGGCGCCGCGCGGCCCGCACCCTGTGGCCATCGCCCCCAGGCTAGGAGCCCCACACCATGACCCTGCCCCGCACCATGAAGGCCGCCGTCGTCCCCGGCCTTGGACAGCCCTTGGAGATCCGCGAAGTGCCGGTGCCACCCGTCGGCCCCGGGCAGGTGCTGATGCGCGTGCGCGCCAGCGGCGTCTGCCACACCGACCTGCACGCCGCGATGGGCGACTGGCCGGTCAAGCCCGGCACCCCCTTCATCCCCGGCCACGAAGGCGTGGGCGAGGTCGCGGCCGTCGGTCCCGGGGTCACGCATCTGAAGGAAGGCGACCGGATCGGCGCGCCCTGGCTGCACTCGGCCTGCGGACGCTGCCCCCATTGCGTGGGCGGGTGGGAGACGCTCTGCGAATCGCAGCAGATGACCGGCTACACCGTGAACGGCGGCTATGCCGAGTATGTGCAGTGCGAGGCGAATTATGTCGGCATCCTGCCCGACAGCCTCGACTTCGGCCCGGCGGCGCCCGTCCTGTGTGCAGGCGTAACCGTCTACAAGGGCCTGAAGGAGACCGAGGCAAAGCCCGGCGACTGGGTCGCGATTTCCGGCATCGGCGGCCTTGGGCACATGGCGGTGCAATACGGCAAGGCGATGGGGCTGAACGTCGTCGCCGTGGACGTGCACGAGGACAAGCTGAAGCTGGCCCGCGATCTGGGCGCAGACCTCACGTTCAATGCCGTCGAGCAGGACCCGGTGGACGAATTGCAGCGCCTGATGGGCGGCGTCCACGGCGTGCTCGTCACCGCGGTGTCGAACGCCGCCTTCGGTCAGGCCGTGGGCATGCTGCGCCGGGGCGGGTTCATGTCGCTGGTGGGCCTGCCCCCCGGCGACTTCCCCCTGCCGATCTTTCAGGTTGTCCTGAAGCGGATCACCGTGCGCGGGTCCATCGTCGGCACCCGCAACGACCTGCGCGAGGCGCTGGCCTTTGCGGGCGCCGGCAAGGTGGCAGCGCATTTCAGCTGGGACCGGCTGGAGAACATCAACGTGATCTTCGACCGCATGAAGGAAGGCCGGATCGACGGGCGTGTGGTGCTGGCGATCTGACCGCCAGCCCCCCGCGCCGGGACGCTATCGGATCCCGTACCAGACGCGCGCGCGCTTCAGGTAGGCCGCCTCGTCCGCTTCGCGCGGGGGCAGGGCGGTGGTCGCGATGTCATCCGTGCGACGGTCCATGCGCGTCGCCAGCAGGATGCTCTCGCCAAGTATCCGTAACATTTCCTCGTCCTCGGGTTGCTCAGTGGTTGTGCATATGTGCCATTTCGTCCAGAAATGCACGTCAGGAAACTTGCTGTCCTGTTAGTTGGACTTACAGATGCGTCTGCCGTCCATGACCGCGCTGCGGGCGTTCGAGGCCGCGGCCCGCCACCGCAGCCTGTCTGCCGCGGGGCGCGAGCTGAACGTCACGCATGCCGCCGTGGCCCAGCAGGTCCGCGCGCTCGAGGCCGATCTCGGCCTGCCGCTGGCGTTCCGCGACGGGCGCGGGCTGGCCCTGACCGAGGAAGGCGAGCGTCTGGCCGACGGGCTGGGCCGTGGCTTTGCCACCATCACCGCCGCCGTGCAGGACCTGCGCGATACCGACCGCGCCCGGCCCCTGCGCGTGACGATCACTCCCAGTTTTGCCGCCCAGTGGCTGATGCCGCGGTTGGGGCGATTCTGGGCCGAACACCCTGACATCGCCCTGTCGCTGCACCCCGAGCAGCGCGTCGTGGACCTGACGACCGAACACATGGACCTGGCGATCCGCTTCGGTGCGGGCAAATGGCCGGGGACCGACAGCGAACTGCTGACGCCCGCCTTCTATACCATCGTGGGCGCACCGTCCCTGATCGGCGACCGCGAGACGCTCACCCCCGCCGAGATGGCCGCCCTGCCCTGGGTGCTCGAGGAAAGCTGGCCCGAACAGCACGTCTGGCTGCGGTCACTCGGGATCGACACGCGCAAACTGGACGTGACCGAGGTGCCGACCGAGGAACTGGCCCTGTCCGCCGCACGCCAGGGCTACGGCCTGCATGTCGAGGTGTCGGCGCTACTGGACGACGACATCGCGTCGGGGCGGCTGCGGATCGTCTACCGCTCGCGGTTCGAGGATGGCACAAGCTACTGGCTGGTGACGCGCCCGGGGCCGAAAAAGCCTGCGCTGCGCACACTGATGCGCTGGCTGAAGTCGGCCGTGTGAGGAGTACGATGGAACAGACCCTGATCCTGCGGCAGGCGACCCCCGACGATGCCCCCGCCCTGTGCGACCTCTTGAATGCGATCATCGCCATCGGCGGCACGACCGCGCACCAGACCTCGTTCACCGTGGACCGGTTCCGCGCCACCTACATCGACGCGCCCGAACGGATCAGCTGCGCGGCGGCCTTCGACGCGACGGGCGCGCTGGGGTTCCAAAGCCTGTCCTGGCCCGCGAAGGGCGACTACCCGGTGCCCGACGGCTGGGCCGTGATCGGCAGCTTCGTGCGCGCGGGCCTGCAAGGACGCGGGATCGGACAGCACCTGTGGGCGATGACCAAAGTCGCCGCCCGTGCGGCAGACGTGCACGCCATCGACGCGACAATCCGCGCGGACAACTTGCCGGGGTTGCGGTTCTACAGCGGTCTCGGCTTCACCGACTGGGACGTGATCCGCGCCAAGCCCCTGCGCGACGGCACGCCGGTGGACCGCATCCGCAAGGAGTTGCGGCTGGAATAGACCCTACTTCGGGCTGCGCTTGGCGAGGATGCGCTGCAACGTCCGGCGATGCATGTTCAGCCGCCGCGCGGTCTCGGACACGTTGCGGTCGCACTGTTCGTAGACCCGTTGGATATGCTCCCACCGAACGCGGTCCGCGCTCATCGGGTTCTCGGGCGGGGGCGGCAGGGCGCTCGCACGCGACAAGAGCGCATCGGTCACATCGTTCGCATCGGCGGGCTTGGCCAGATAGTCGGTCGCCCCAATCTTCACCGCCGCCACGGCCGTGGCGATCGCACCATAGCCCGTCAACACCACGATGCGCGCATCCGGCCGCCGCTCGCGCAGCGCCTCGACCACGTCCAGCCCGTTCCCGTCCTCGAGCCGCAGGTCCACCACTGCAAAGGCGGGTGGCCGCGCCAGCGCCAGCGCCTTTCCCTCGGCCACGCTGCCGGCCGTCCGCACCTCGAACCCGCGGCGTTCCATCGCGCGGGCCAGCCGCTTCAGGAACGGCTCGTCGTCGTCCACCAGCAGCAGCGACGGGTCCGGACCCAGATCCTCGCGCACATCGTCGTCGGTCATGTCCAGCGTTCCTTCCATTGCGCGGACCTAGACCGTAAGCGCCCGGAGTCGTGCGGTCAATTTGCCGCAGCCGACGCCTGCACGAAGCAGGCCATCGATTCGGCCATCGCCTCGGGCGTCGTCTCTCGCCGGAAGAACTCGACGAACCCGTGGCCGGGCAGCACAAGGTAGCTGAAGGTCGAGTGATCCATCAGGTAGAACTCGTCGTCGGTGTCCTGCTTCTGGTAGAAGGTCCGGTACGCCTGGCTTGCCGCGCGCACCTGTTCGGGCGTGCCGGTCAGGCCGACCATCTGCGGATGCAGGTTGCCGACAAAGGCCGCTAGCGCCTCGGGCGTGTCGCGCTCGGGGTCGATCGAGATGAAGACCGGCTTCACCTCCAGACCCTGTTCCTGCAGGATTTCCACCGCCGTGACATTCCGCGTGGCGTCCAGCGGGCAGACATCGGGGCAGAAGGTGTAGCCGAAATACAGGATCGACGGGCGGTCGATCACCTCGGCATCCGTCACCGTCACACCATCCTGGTTGACCAGCGTGAACGGTCCGCCGATCGCGCCGGGACCACCTGCCACCGCGCTGCCGCGGCATCCGGCAAAGATGTCCGGGCTTGGCGCCTGCGTCCACCACCACACGCCCGCCGTCAGGCCAACGGCTGCAACGGACGCAACAAGGGCAGCAATGCGGGTCATCGTCGGGCCTCCCTCTCCGGTTCGGGCGTGTCAATGACAGGCTTCGCGCCTATCTTCACTGCGACAAGAACTTCCCTGCCACCGGGCCGATGCACAAGCCTTCCCCGCCGGATCGCCAATGACCGATGACGCGCTTCCCCTGCTGATCGAACAGCGCCGGTCCAACTGGGTGCGCCTGCGCACGCTGATCGTCCTGCGCTGGATCGCCATCGGCGGGCAGCTGGCGGCGATCTTCGCCGCGCAGTCCGCGTTCGGGATCGTGCTGGACGTGGGGCTTTGCTATCTCGCCGTCGGGGCCGCAGTCATCGCGAACCTCGTCGCCATCTTCATCTACCCCGAGAACAAGCGCCTGTCCGAGGAAGCCGTGCTTCTGATGCTGGTGTTCGACGTGACGCAACTGGCGTTCCTGCTCTATCTGACCGGGGGCCTCAGCAACCCGTTCGCGCTTCTGGTGCTCGCACCCGTCACGATCTCGGCCAGCACGCTGCAACTGCGCTCGACCCTGTTCGTCGGCGCCACTGCGGCGCTGATGGTGTCGCTCGTGGCCTTCGTCCATGAACCCTTGCAGCGGGTCGATGGCACCATCCTGTCGCTCGATCCGATGTTCCGCTTCGGCTTTTGGGCCGCGATCCTGATCGGCATCGCCTTCGTCGCCGCCTATGCCCACCGCGTCACGTCCGAGGTGCACCGCATGTCCGACGCGCTTCTGGCGACCCAGATGGCGCTGGCCCGCGAGCAGAAGCTGACCGACCTCGGTGGCGTGGTGGCGGCGGCGGCACACGAACTGGGCACGCCGCTTGCCACGATCAAGCTCGCCTCTTCCGAGCTGATCGACGCGCTCGATGACCGCGAGGACCTGCGCGCCGATGCCGAACTGATCCGCGAACAGGCCGACCGGTGCCGGGACATCCTGCGCGGCATGGGACGGGCGGGCAAATCCGACACGCACCTGCGCAGCGCGCCCCTGTCCGCCCTGCTGCGCGAAGCGGCAGAACCCCACAGCAACCGCGGCAGGGACCTGTCCTTCGACATCGCGCCCGTGCCCGGCAGCGACGCGCGGCAACCCGTCCTGCCGCGGCGCCCCGAGATGATCCACGGCCTGCGCAACCTAGTGCAGAACGCCGTGGATTTCGCGCGATCGTCAGTGATGGTCGAAGGGGCCTGGACCGACCGCAGGATCATCGTGCGCATCTCGGACGACGGCGACGGCTTCCCGCCCCAGGTCCTTGGCCGCATCGGCGACCCCTTCGTCAGCAGCCGACGCGACGGCGGGTCCGGGTCGCAGCCGGGCTACGAGGGGATGGGGCTGGGCCTGTTCATCGCCAAGACTCTGCTGGAACGGACGGGCGCGGAACTGTCGTTCTCCAACGGATCCGACGCGCTTCTGGACAGCACGCCCGGCGCGGGGCCGTCCCGCCCGTTCCGTGCAGGCGCGATCGTCGAGGTCTCGTGGCCCCGGGCCGGGGTCGCCCAGGACGAAACCTCCGGTCGCAAGCCGCTGGGCGAGAACCTTCCGATCACCAGCTGACTGGCACGGGATCAACGGCGAGATGCGCCGCGAATTTCACGCCTTGGTTGATTTGCATTAAGGCGATTACCTTAAAGGTATGTTAACCCTTTCGGCACACGGTTCCTCGGAAAGGGTCGGGGACACATGACACCATACCTCGCACTCGCCTTCGGTGCCGCCCTTGCCGGCAGCATCGCACTCGCCTTCGGCGCGCTTCTGGTGATCTCGCGCCTGGACAACCGCCGCCGCCGCCTGCGCGAGGCCGTCATGGCCGGCACCGCGGGCGAGACGGCGTTCCTGTTCGACGACGGCGAACTCCTCGACGCCAGCGAGGCCGGTTACACGATGCTGTCTGCCGGCAGCGGGGTCGGCAGCCACATCGGTCAGCTGGCGGCGATCCTTGCACCCTCTTTCCCGACCTTCGAAACGGCGCTTGCGAGCCTGCCCGACCGCCACCGCATCGTCCTGACATCCGAGGACGGGCAGGGGACCCTGACGCTGGAATGGATCGAGGGTCTGGTACGCCTGCGCCTGTCCGATGACAGCGCGGTGCTGTCGGGGTCCAGCCGCCAGACCCTGCGCCTGATGGAGGAGGAGCTGACAACCCTGCGGGCGATCTCGGACCGGGTTCCGTTCGTCGTCTGGAAACAGGAACCCGACGGCCGCATCACCTGGGCGAACCGCCGCTACATGGACCTGGTTGCCGAGGTCCATCCGGGCGAGGAAACCGCGTCCTGGCCCCTGCCCCGCCTGTTCGAGGTGGTGACGCTGATGCAGCCGTCGCCTACCGGCCGTGTCCGGCGGGCATCCTTGCGGATCGGCGCCGCCCCCGAACGCTGGTTCGAGATCTCGTCGGCCGCGCTCGGGTCGGACGTGCTGTTCACCGCGGCCGACGCCGATGCCGTCATCAAGGCCGAACAGACCCTGCGCGACTTCGTGCAGACGCTGACCAAGACCTTCGCGCACCTGACCGTCGGACTGGCCATCTTCGACAAGAAACGCCAGTTGGCCCTGTTCAACCCCGCGCTCACGGACCTGACGCAGGTTCCCGTCGATTTCCTCAGCCGCCGCCCCACGCTGGCGTCCTTCCTCGACAAGATGCGCGAACAGCGCATGATCCCTGAACCGCGCGACTATGCCTCGTGGCGCCGCAAGCTCGCCGATCTGGAAGCCGAAGCCGCCAACGGCACCTACGAAGAGGTGTGGTCGCTGCCGACCGGGCAGACCTTCCGCGTGATCGGGCGCCCGCACCCGGACGGTGCCGTAGCCTTCCTGTTCGAGGACATCAGCGCCGAAGTGTCGCTGACCCGCCGCTTCCGCGCGGAACTGGAGATGGGGCAGACCGTGATCGACAGTCTGCCCGAAGCGATCGCCGTCTTTACCGCATCCGGCGTGCTGGCGATGGGCAACGCGGCCTACGCGCGGCTCTGGGGCCACGATCCGACCACATCCATCGCAACGGCCACGGCAATCGACGCGACGACGATCTGGGCGGCCGCCTGCCGCCCGTCGCCGGTCTGGGGCGAGATCCGGGATTTCGTGCAAAGCTATGGCGACCGCGCACCCTGGGACGGCGACGTCGAGATGGCGAACGGACTGTCGCTGACGGTGCGGGTGGTGCCCCTTCAGGGGGGGTCGACGCTGGTCGGTTTCTCGGGCCCGGCGCTTGACGCAATCCCCGTCGCGGATCCCCAGGCCAACAGTGTCGGGACACCCGCACCCAAGGTCGCGCAGGCCGCGTCGGCCTGACGTATCCGTCATCGACACGACCCTTGCCGACGGCAACCGGTCCATCCGATAAGGTCGCATGACGACCGCAACCGCCACGCTTTCCCTTGACATTGCGCTGCCCGACGAAGCTGCAACAGGGCAGTTGGCGGCAACCCTCGCCCGGTGTCTGCGGGCCGGGGACACGGTCCTGCTTCAGGGCGACCTTGGCGCCGGCAAGTCGACCCTGGCCCGGGCGCTGATCCGCGCGCGGCTGGCTGCCCCCGATCTGCAGGTTCCCTCGCCGACCTTTACCCTGGTGCAGGTCTATGGGGACGGGCTGGATGTCATCTGGCACGCCGATCTCTATCGCCTGGGCGGCTCGGACGAGGTCGTCGAGCTTGGCTTGGCGGATGCCTTTGGCACAGCGATCTGCCTGGTGGAATGGCCCGAGCGGCTGGGCGGACTGACCCCGCCCGACGCGCTGACCATCGCCCTGTCGCCGTCGGGGGGTGACGTGCGGCGGGCGCAGATGCGCGGGTCGGGCGACTGGACCGCACGGCTGGCGGACCTCGCACCCGATGACTGACCGCGAGGCAGCGATTACCGCGTTCCTTCGGGGCGCCGGTTGGTCCGCGGCCGCGTCGCAGGCGCTGGCGGGCGACGCCTCGCCGCGCCGCTACCGTCGCCTGCACGGACCGGGCGGCACCGCCATCCTGATGGACGCCCCTTCGGCAACCTGCGGACCGGTCACGCCGTTCCTGCGCGTGTCGGCGCATCTGGCGGGCCTTGGTCTCTCGGCGCCGCGCGTGCTGGCGGCCGATGCTGCCGCCGGTCTGATCCTGCTCGAGGATCTGGGGGACGACGACTTTCTCTGCGTGATCGACCGGGGCGATGTGCCGGAACAGACGCTGTATCTGGCTGCGCTTGACGCGGTTGCGGCACTGCAGGCCGCCCCGCCGCCTCCGGATCTCACGACATGGACCGCGGCGCATATGGCCGCCCTGACCCGCCCCGCGTTCGAGGAAGGCCCGGGCGGCACGCAGGCTTTTGACCACTGGGCGGGGCCCATCGCCGACACGCTGGCCGATGTGTGCGCCGCCCCGCCAGTGTTCTGCCACCGCGATTTTCATGCCGGGAACCTGTTCTGGCTGCCCGACCGGCCCGGTCCTGCCCGGGTTGGCATCATCGACCACCAGGACGCCTTTGCCGGTCCCGCCGCCTATGATCTCGTCTCGCTGCTGACCGACGCGCGGCGCGACCTTGCGCCCGGTCTGCCCGACGTTCTGGTCCGGCGCTGGCTGGACCTGACGGGGGGCGACGCGTCGGCCCTGGCGCAGGACATGGCCGTGCTTGCCGTGCAGCGGAACCTGCGCGTGCATGGGGTGCTGACCCGACTCGCGCGGACCGGCCGACCGCACTACGCGGCGTTCCTGCCGCGCGTCCGGGCGCACCTATTGCGCGCGCTCGACACTGTTCCTGCACTCGCCCGGCTCGCGCCACAGGTGCTGCCATGACCCTGCCCGCCGCGGCCTTCATTCCGGCGGCCGGTTTCGGCACCCGGATGCGCCCGCTGACCCTGACGCAGCCCAAACCCCTGATCGCGCTGGGCGGCGCGCCGCTGCTCGACCGTGCCATCGGGCTGGCGCGCGACGCGGGGGTGGCGCGGATCGCGGTGAACGCCCACCATCTGGGCGACCGCATCGTGGCACATCTGGCGGGCACAGGCATCGCCGTGTCAGTGGAAGAACCCGACATCCTCGACACCGGCGGCGGCCTGAAAGCCGCGCTGCCGCTGCTGGGACCGGCCGACCCGGTGCTGACGCTGAACCCCGACGTCCTGTATCTTGGCCCGAACCCGGTGCGCGCGCTGTCGGGCGCCTGGCGTGACGGGTCCATCGACGCGCTCCTGCTCGTCGTGCCCCTGGACCGCGCGGCCGGGCGGTCGCGCGGCGATTTCGACGTTGCGCCCGACGGACGGATCCGGCGGGGCGGGGATGCGGTCTATGCCGGGGCGCAACTGATCCGCCCGGGCGTCCTTGCCGACTGGCCCGACCGGGTCTTCGGCCTCAACCCGGTCTGGGACGCGCTGATCGCCCGGGACCGCATCCGTGCCGTGGTCTACCCGGGCCACTGGCACGACGTCGGGACGCCACAGGCACTGTCCGACGCCGAAGCGGCGCTTGCCGCGGCGCGGCCATGACGGCCCTGCACGGGATCTGGGGGATCGACCCCGGCACCGACTTCGCCGCGGCCTTTGCGGCCGGCCTGATCGCACGCCATGCTGACCAGCCGCCCGAAGAGCTGGCCCGGGTGCGCGTGATCGTGCCCACCCGTGCGCTGCAGACCCGGATCACCACCGAACTGTCCCGCGGCGCGGCGCGGCTTCTGCCGCGGGTCGAGGTTCTGGACGACCTGGCCGATGATCCCGTCCTTGCGCTGCCGCCTGCCGACCCCGGACTGGTGCGCATGCTGACACTGGCCCGGCTCGTCGCGCGCCTGGTCGCGGCCGAACCGGGTCTTGCCCCACCATCCGCCGTGTTTGACCTGGCCGAGACGCTGGCCGCGCTCCTGGACGAGATGCAGGCCGAGGGCGTGGCCCCCGACCGGCTGGCCACGCTCGACGTGGCCGACCATGCTGCCCACTGGCAGACGTCGCTGCGGTTCCTGTCGCTGCTCGGCACGGTCGCCGGGGATGTCCTCGCGGGGCCAGAGGGACGGCTTCGTGACGCCGTGCTGGCGCTGGCGTCCGGGTGGCACCTTGCGCCCCCGGCCCATCCCGTGATCCTCGCCGGTTCGACGGCGTCGCGCGCGCCCGCCCGGCTTCTGGCACATGCCGTGGCCGCCCTGCCCGGGGGCGCCGTTGTCCTTCCCGGCTTCGACTTCGCCATGCCCGCGCACGCCTGGGCCGCCCTGTCCGATCCGCGCACGGGCGAGGATCACCCGCAGTTCCGGCATGCGCGCCTGATGTCGGACCTGGGCCATGATCCAGCGCAGGTCACACGCTGGCATGGCCAGGCGCCAAACCCCGCCCGCGCCGCGCTGATCTCGCTCGCGCTGCGCCCGGCGCCGGTGACAGACCAGTGGCTGACCGAGGGCCCCGCCCTGCACGACCCCGCCGCCGCGGTGCAGGACCTGACCCTGATCGAGGCACCCGATCCGCGGGCCGAGGCCGCGGCCATCGCCTGCATACTGCGGGACGCGCTGGAACAGGGTCTGTCGGCAACGCTGATGACGCCCGACCGTCTGCTCGCGCGGCGGGTGGCGGCTGTGCTTGACGGCTGGCAGCTGCGGGCCGATGACAGTGCCGGGCGGCCGCTGTCGCTGACGGCTCCGGGCAGGTTCCTGCGCCACGTTGCGGCGTTGCGGACCGACAGGCTGACGGCCGAGGCGCTGGTGGTGCTCCTGAAGCATCCGCTGACCCACAGCGGCACGGGCCGTGGACCGCACCTGCTGTTCACCCGCGAACTGGAACTGCGGCTGCGCCGGTCCGGTCCGCCGTTCCCCGACCGGGCAGCGCTGGCCGCCTGGGCGGGCAGCGACCGCGCGCCACCTGGCGCTGGGCCTTGGGCGGACTGGCTGACGGCCGCCCTGCCCGAAACCGTCCCGGACAGCACCGCCCCGATCGCCGACCACATCCGTCAGCACTTGGCCCTGGCCGAGACGCTGGCCGCAGGACCGGGCGGGGCCGCCGACAACCTGTGGGCCGAGGCCGCCGGCATTTCCGCGCGGGAGGCGATGACCGCGCTGGCCGAGGCTGCCGCCCACGGCGCACCCGTCACCGCCCGGGACTATGCGCGGCTCCTCGACCGGGTCCTGTCGGGCCGCAACGTGCCCGACGACACGCCCGCCCACCCGCGCCTGCGCCTGCGCGGACCGCGCGGAGCCCGCAGCGAGACAGCGGACGTTATGGTCCTCGCCGGTCTGAACGACGGGGTCTGGCCCGCCTTCGCGGCGCCCGACCCGTGGATGTCGCGGGGCATGCGGCATGCGGCAGGTCTGTTGCTGCCTGAACGGCAGATCGGCCTGTCAGCCCATGACTTCCAGATCGCCGCCTGTGCTCGCCGGGTCGTCCTGACGCGCGCCCGGCGCGACGACTCGGCGGAAACCCTGCCTTCGCGCTGGCTGAACCGGCTGATGAACCTGATGGCAGGATTGGCCGGCGGCTGGACCGACGCGCTGGCCGCCATGCGCGCGCGCGGCAACCGCTGGCTGGAGGTTGGCGCGGCGCTGTCGCGTCCCGCCGCCCCGGTTCCGCCCGAACCGCGCCCGGCACCTGCGCCGCCGGTCCTGACCCGGCCCGCGGCGCTGTCGATCACGCAGATCCAGACCCTGATCCGGGATCCCTACGCCATCTATGCGCGCGAGGTCCTGCGCCTGCGCCCCCTCGATCCGCTGACCCGCGCCCCCGATCCGCGGGACCGGGGCACCGTGCTGCACGCCGTGCTCGAGGCGTTGGTGGCCGAGGATCCCTATGACGAGGCCGCCTTTGCCGCGGCCCTGCTGACGCGCGCCGAAACGCGCCTGACGGCCGAGGTTCCCTGGCCCGCCGCGCGTCGCCTGTGGCTGGCCCGGCTGGCAACCGCCGCTGCCGATTTCGCTGCGGGCGAGACCGCGCGCCGCGACGAGGCCGCACCCTTTGTGCGCGAAGGGGCGGCGGCGCTGGACCTGCCGGGCCTGCGCTTCCGGCTGACCGGCAAGATCGACCGGATCGACCGCGCCAAGGACGGAGCGTACCGCATCTACGACTACAAGACCGGCGCCCCCCCGAAGGCGCAGGAACAGACCCATTTCGACCGCCAACTGGCGCTGTCCGCGCTCTGCGTGGCGCGGGGTGCGGTGGACGGTGTCCCGGCGGCACCCGTCGCCGACGCGGCGTTCCTGTCGCTTGCCCCGGGCGCCGCGGTCGAAGCCGCGCCTTCCGCGGACCTTGACGCGGATGCGGTCGAGGCAGCGTTGCGGCGGCTGCTTTCGGCCTGGGCCGACCCCACCCGCGGCTATGCTGCGCGCCGTGCAGTCAAGAAGACCTTCGGCATGGACCCCGGCGCGTACGACCACCTCGCCCGCTTCGGAGAATGGGCTCAGACCGACCCGCCACAGGTCACGCCGGTGGGCCGATGAACGACGCCAGCGCCGCCCAGATCCGCGCCGCAGACCCGCACCGGTCCACCTGGCTGTCGGCCAACGCCGGGTCGGGCAAGACATCGGTCCTGACCGCCCGCGTGGCGCGGCTTCTGGTCGATGGGGTCGCACCGGAACGCATCCTGTGCCTGACCTTCACCACCACCGCCGCTGCCGAGATGCAGAACCGCCTGTTCCAGCGCCTGGGCGCCTGGGCGCTGCAGGACGATGCCGCGCTGACCGGCGCGCTTCAGGCGCTCGGGCTGCACGGTCCGCTGTCGCCCGACGTCCTGCGCCGCGCCCGCACGGCCTTTGCCCGCGCGGTGGAGACGCCGGGCGGGCTCAAGGTCCAGACGATCCATGCGTTCTGCGCGGGCCTGCTGCGGCGCTTCCCGCTTGAAGCGGGGGTCAGCCCAGGCTTCACCGAGGCTGACGAACGCACCGCCCGGCGCCTGCGCGACGAGGTCACCGACACTCTGGCCGAAACCGAGCCTGCGCTGTTCGATGCCGCGGCGGGGTTGATCGGGGGTCAGGACTACTCCGATCTGCTGGACGAGATCCTGCCCGCCCGCGATGATTTCGCGAGCCTGCCGGACCCGGACGATCTGGCCGCAAGCCTGGGCCTGCCCCCGGGAACCGATGCCGGCACACTGGTCGCCATGACCTTTGGCCCAGGCGACCCGGCCCTGCTGGACAGGCTCTGTTCCTGCCTGAAGTCGGGCAAGCCAACTGACCTGAAGGCGTTCGACAAGATTGCGCCGGTCGCTGGCCGCAGCCCCGACCTGCGCATGCTCACGGTACTCGAAGACCCGTTCCTGTTCCGCGCCGATGCAAAGGTTCCCTTCGGTCCCAAGGTCGGCAGCTTTCCCACAAAGGACGTGCGCGGCGCGCTCGGATCAGACCTCGAGGCCCTGAACGCCCTGATGGCGCGGGTGGCCGATGCCCGCCCCCTGCGGCTGGCTCTGGCCGCGCATGGCCGCACGCTGGCGCTGCATCGCTTCGCCTCTGCCTGGCTGTCGCGCTATGACACGGCGAAGCGGGCGCGCGGCTGGCTCGACTTCGATGACCTGATCACCGGGGCACGTCGGCTTCTGTCCGATCCGTCGGTGGCATCCTGGGTGCTGTGGCGGCTGGACGGCGGGATCGACCATGTCCTGGTGGACGAGGCGCAGGACACCAGCCCCGCGCAATGGGACGTGGTGCGCCTGCTGACGCAGGACTTCACGGCGGGCGACAGCGCGCGGGCCGCCGGGGAACGGACCCTGTTCGTCGTCGGCGACCCCAAGCAGTCGATCTATTCGTTCCAGGGCGCCGACCCGGACGCTTTTGCCCGGATGCGCCGCCATTTCGCCGACCGGCTGGCGGCGGTCGGACAGTCCTTGCAGGACGAGCACCTCCTTTGGTCGTTCCGCTCATCCCCCGGGGTGCTGGCACTGGTGGACGGGACCTTTCCCAACAGCGCGGCAACTGCGCTGGGCGACCGGCTGGACCACCGGGCGTTCCATGCCGCCATGCCCGGCCGGATCGACCTGTGGGGCCCCGAAACGGGCGAAGATGGTGACCCCGACGCCGACTGGTTCGACCCCGTGGACCTGCGCAACGCATCCGACCCGGCGCGTCGACTGGCCGACCGGGTGGCCGCGGGTGTCGCCGGGATGCTGGGGGGCAATACCCCGATTCCGGACCGCCGGACCCCCGGCACGCCCCTGCGGCCTGTGCGCGCGGGCGATATCCTGATCCTGGTGCAGCGGCGGTCGGGCGTGTTCCACGAGATCATCCGCGCGCTCAAGGCCCGCAACCTGCCCGTCGCCGGGGCCGACGTGCTTCGGCTGGGCGGCGAACTGGCCGTGCAGGATCTGCTCGCCGTCCTGCGCGTTCTGGCCCTGCCCGAGGATGACCTGTCGCTGGCGGCCGCCCTGCGGTCACCCCTGTTCGGCTGGTCCGAGGATGCGCTGTTCCGCCTCGCACAGCCGCGCAAGGGCTACCTGCTGGCGGCCCTGCGCGACCACGCGGCCGATCATCCGGACACCTGGGCGATCCTGTCCGACCTGCGCGACCGGACCGATTTCCAGCGGCCCTACGACCTCCTTGAACGCCTGCTGGTCCGCCACGGCGGGCGCAGGCGGCTGGTCGCCCGCCTGGGGCCCGAGGCCGAGGATGGCATCGACGCGCTTCTGGTCCAGGCGCTGGAGTATGAAGGCGCCGCGGTGCCGTCGCTGACCGGCTTCCTCGAATGGATTGGCGCGCGCGAGGTGACGGTGAAGCGCCGCCCCGAAGCTGCGGGCGACGCGATCCGGGTGATGACCGTGCACGGGGCCAAGGGGCTGGAAAGCCCCGTGGTAATCCTGCCGGACTGCGCCAAGCGCAAGCTGCCCGACCGCGCCCGCACGGTGCGCCTGGCGGGTGGGCTGCGTGTGGCGCTGGGGCCCGCGGCCGACCGCCCGCCTGCGATTGCCGACGCCGTCACCGCGCGGCAGGACCGCGGGGCGGCCGAGCGGCTGCGGCTTCTCTATGTCGCGCTGACCCGCGCCGAAAGCTGGCTGATCGTGGCGGCCGCAGGCGACACGGGATCGGGCGCCGACAGCTGGCACGCGATCGTGGCCGACGGGATGGCGCGGCTCGGGGCCGTGGCGACGGACGACGGACTGCGCCTCGAATCCGGGGACTGGACGGCGGCCGCGGCACCCGGGGCCGCGTCTGCGCCCGCCGGGACCACCTCGATCCTGCCCGCCTGGCTGGACACCCCCGCCACAACACCACCCGCACCGGCACGCCCGCGAAACCCCTCCGACCTTGGCGGCGACAAGGTCCTGCCGGGAGAGGGCGCACAGGATGGGCCCGCAGCCCGCCTGCACGGCACCCTGATCCACCGCCTGCTCGAGGTGCTGCCGTCCCAGCCCGCCGACCGCTGGGACCGGATCTCCGCGGCCCTGGCCACCTCTCTGGGCGCCGCCGACCCGGCCGCCGCCCTGCGCGAGGTCCGGCAGGTGCTGGCCGATCCAGCACTCGCGACCCTGTTCGCGCCCGATGTGCTGGTCGAAGTGCCCGTCAGCGGCGAGATCCCGCGCCTTGGCCCCGTCGCGGGGGTGATCGACCGCCTGATGGTCGGACCGGGCGGCATCACCTGCATCGACATCAAGTCGAACGCCGTGGTGCCCCCCACGGCGGACAGGGTGCCCGAGGGCCTGTTGCGGCAGATGGGGGCCTATCGGGTGCTTCTGGAACGCATCTACCCGGACCGGCCCGTCACCACCGCGATCCTGTGGATGCGGAGAGCGTCCCTGATGCCCTTGCCACACGACATGGTGATGCAGGCGTTGTCCCGCACCCCCAGTTCTTGACCACGCACCGGCGGACCCTTACCTGGCTGGGCCGCATCCAGTCGCAAGGAGCCTGCCATGGCGACCGTCCCCGTCTCTGACACCACGTTCGACGCCGAAGTGCGCCAGTCGCCCATTCCGGTCGTCGTGGACTTCTGGGCCGAATGGTGCGGACCCTGCCGCCAGATCGGCCCCGCGCTGGAAGAACTCTCGGCCGAATACGCGGGCCGCGTGAAGATCGTGAAGGTCAACGTGGACGAGAACCCGAACTCGCCCGCCCAACTGGGCGTGCGCGGCATCCCGGCGCTGTTCCTGTTCAAGGACGGACAGGTGGTGTCGAACAAGGTCGGCGCGGCGCCCAAGGCGTCGCTCAAGGGCTGGATCGACCAGTCGATCTAAGGCCCCTCGACCGGCCAGCCATGTTGGCGCAGGCGCAGGGCGACCTGCGCCACCGCATCCGCCGCACCCGCGTCGATGGCGTGGCGGCGGAAGAACCACCATAGGTACGGCGCGAAATCCGCGGGCGGCCGATGCGCAAAGGCCGCCCGCAGCCCGTCGCGCGGCACGCTGCCCACCGGATGGTGAAAATCGATCCCGGCGAAAAGCACCGCAGGCTTTCCCGCCGCGAACCCGGTCAGCGCGACTGACGAGTTCTGCGTCACCACCCCGTCGCACCGCGCCAGCAGGTCATCGGTCAGCCGGCCCGACAGGGTGAACCGCGGGTTCCCTTCTGCGATCCGGTCAAGCGCCTGCCGGTCGGCGGGCGAATACACTTCCTTAGGGTGCAGCGTCGCCACCAGCGGGCGGGAATCTGCGTCCAGCGTGATGCGAATCATCGCCAGCGGTGACATCGACTGGAACGACCGGTGCTCGGACAGGCGCCCCTGCAACGGCATCAGCAGGAACCCGTCCTGCCCGATCTGCCGTTTCCCCAGCCACTTGGCCCGCAGCCGCGCCGCGAACCGGCGGGCATCATCCGGCGGAATACCTTCCGGGTCGAACGCTGCCTCGGCCACGTCGAAGCGCCACCGCTCGTTTGTGCGCTCGATCCGCCAGAACGGGGGCGTATAGGTCCGCCGCAAGCACAGGATGCGCGGGCTGGTCGGTTCCTGCATGTGGAACAATCCGTACCCGCGCCCCGCGGCCCGCGCGCGTTCGGCCTCGGTGTCGGGGTGGAACACCAGCCGCCAGCCGGGCAGCGCCGCACGGATCGCGGTCACGATGGCGACCTCGCCCGCCTCGGCCCGGGCGCGCAACCCGTCATGCAGATGGATGTGCAGGGTTTCGCCCATGCCGCCCGGTCCCGTGGCAGGCCGTTGTGACCCGTGCCCGTCACCGCCATATACAGGCGGCGCAAGCAGGAGGCAGCATGGACACCCCCGATTTCCCCGGCTGGCACGGCACCACGATCCTGGGCGTCCGCAAGGGGGGGCGCGTCGTTGTCGCAGGCGACGGGCAGGTCAGCCTGGGCCAGACCGTCATCAAGGGCACCGCGCGCAAGGTCCGCCGCCTGTCGCCCGGCGGGTTCGACGTGGTCGCAGGCTTTGCCGGGTCCACCGCCGATGCCTTCACCCTGCTGGAGCGGCTGGAAAAGAAGCTGGAGGCTGCGCCCGGCCAGCTTGCACGTGCGGCGGTAGAGCTCGCCAAGGACTGGCGCACCGACCGCTACCTGCAAAAGCTGGAAGCCATGCTGATCGTGACCGACGGGCGGGGCCTTTACGTCATCACCGGCGCGGGCGACGTGCTGGAACCCGAACACGACGTCGCCGCCATCGGATCGGGCGGCATGTTCGCGCTGGCAGCGGCGCGGGCACTGATGGACAGCGACCTGGACGCCGAAACCGTCGCCCGCCGCGCCATGGCCATAGCCGCCGACATCTGCGTGTACACCAACGGCAACCTGACCGTGGAGACGATCGGATGAGCGACCTGACCCCGCGCGAGATCGTGTCCGAACTCGACCGCTTCGTGATCGGGCAGGCGGCGGCGAAACGCGCCGTCGCGGTGGCCTTGCGCAACCGCTGGCGGCGCAAGCAGCTTCCCCCCGACCTGCGGGACGAGGTCTATCCAAGGAACATCCTGATGATCGGCCCCACCGGGGTGGGTAAGACCGAGATCAGCCGCCGTCTGGCGAAACTCGCCCGAGCGCCGTTCCTGAAGGTGGAAGCGACCAAGTTCACCGAGGTCGGTTACGTCGGACGTGACGTCGAACAGATCATCCGCGATCTGGTGGACGCGGCCATCGTGGACACCCGCGCCCGCATGCGCGAGGATGTCCGCGCAAAGGCGCAGGCCGCCGCCGAGGATCGCGTGATCGCCGTCCTGGCTGGCGAGAACGCCCGCGACCAGACACGCGAGATGTTCCGCGCCCGTCTGCGCAAGGGCGAACTCGACCAGACCATGATCGAGCTCGAGGTCGCCGATACCTCCATCCCCTTCCCGGCCCTTGACCTCCCCGGCCAGCCGGGGGGGGCGGGGATGGTTAACCTGGGCGACATCTTCGGCAAGGCATTCGGCGGGCGCCGCACCCGCAAGCGCATGACCGTTGCCCAAAGCTACGACGTTCTTCTGGGCGAGGAGGCGGACAAGCTGCAGGATGACGAGGCGGTCGGGGCCACTGCGCTGGAAGCCGTGCAGGAAAGTGGG